>NZ_JBEYYT010000058.1:0-34064 GCF_040645715.1 Spirillospora sp. NPDC046719
GTGAGCGCCGCCGCCCCGCCGGAACGGCCCGCGCCGACCGCGGTGGGCTGGCGCACCTCCAGCCCGTTCTGCGTCGTGGTGGCCGCCGCCGGCGCCGGACGGGTCCGGTCGCCCTCCTCGACGACCAGGTCCTTGGGGATGACGACGACCGCGGTGGTGCCGCCGTAGGCGGACCGCTTCAGCTGGACGCGCAGCCCGTACCGCTCGGCGAGCTTGCTGACCACGAACAGGCCGAGCTGCACCGAGCTCTGCAGGTTGAAGTCCGGCGGGTCGTCGATCCGCGCGTTGATCTCGGCGAGCTTCTCGTCGGTCATGCCGAGCCCGCGGTCCTCGATGTCGATGGCGAAGCCGTTCGCGACGAGGTGGCCGCCGACCTGCACGACCGTGTCCGGCGGGGAGAACGACACGGCGTTCTCGATCAGCTCGGCGAGCAGGTGGGTGACGTCGCCGACCGCGCGTCCGGCCAGCTCGACCGGGCCGAACGGCAGCACGGTGACGCGGGTGTAGTCCTCGACCTCGCCGACCGCGGCGCGCACGACGTCGATCATCGGGACCGAGCTGCGCCAGCCGCGGGCGGGCAGCGCGCCCGACAGCACGATGAGGTTCTCCGCGTTGCGCCGCATCCGGGTGGCGAGGTGGTCGAGCCGGAACAGCTCCTCCAGCTCCTTGACCTCGATGTCGCGGCGGCGCTCCATGGCGTCCAGCATGGTCAGCTGCCGGTGCACGAGCGTCTGGGTGCGGCGGGCCAGGCTGAGCAGGACGTCGCGGATGCCGCGGCGCAGTTCCGCCTGCTCGACGGCGGTGCGGATCGCGGTCTCCTGGACGGCGTTGAACGCGCGTCCCACCTGCCCGATCTCGTCGGTGCCGAACTGCAGCGGCGGCGCCTCCACCGACACGTCCACCTTCTCGCCGTGCCCGAGGCGCTCGACGACGCCGGGCAGCCGCTGCTCGGCCAGTTCCCACGCGGCGATGCGCAGCCGCTCGAGCTGCCGCACGAGGGCGCGCGCCGTGGTGATCGACACGACGATGGACGCGATGACCGCGAGAAGCCCGAGACCACCGGCGAGGAGCAGCCGCAGGATGACGCCGGCGGCGATCGGCTTCGCGCGGTCGACGAGGCGGTCACCGCCCGCCTGGATGCTCTCGCGGACCTCGCTCAGCGCGGGCGTCGCCGCGGTCGACCACTGGTCGAGGGTGACCGCGGGCCGGGTCACGGTGTGCGGCGGCTTCCCGGAGGTGATCCGCCGGTTCTGCATGATCTGGTCTTCGAGCGACTGGACCTGGGCGAGCTTCGCGTTCTTCGTCAGCGCGTTGTAAAGGGTTCCGTCCGAATCCTGAATGGCGATGAGCGCGGCGGAGATGTTGTGCCGGCGCGTGCCGACCATCTGCGTGAAGGTGATGAGCTCGGACTGGCTGAACCGGCCCGCCGTGAGCGATCCCGCGACTATCGCGTCTTCCTGCGAAAGCAGTTCCCACGTACGGTTGAGCTCGAGTTCGGTCCGGGTGTCGCTGGCGAAGTCCTTGTCGTCCAGCGTGGCCAGAGAATCGTAGACGCGGAAAATGGACTCGATGACGTCGGAATACCCGGCGGCGATTCGGGTCCGGTCGGCGCCGTGCGCGTCGACCGTGCGGCGGATGGCGTCCACCCCGCGCAACCTGCCGACCATCTCGTCGATGCGGTGCTCGAGCAGGTCGCCCGCGAACCATTTCACCTTTCCGGCACGGGCCTTCTTGATCGCCTCGGCGCTCGCGTCATCGGTGCGCGCCCGCTGCGCGGCGAGGGCGCTGCGGACCGACGCGCTCGGCCGGGAGAATTCGATCATGGACAGCCGGCGCTCCTTCTGGAGCTCGGCCAGCAGCGGGTCGGTCGGCTGGGCGATAGCGCTGTCCAGGGTCGTGACGCCGAGCAGATTGACGCCTTCTCGCAGGGTCACCCAGGCCGCGAAAATCCAGAGTGCGGTCAGGGAGAGCAACAGCGCCGTGATCTTGGTTCGCAGGCGCGAGTTGCGGAAGCGCATTACAATCGCCCCAACAATATGTGAATTGGCTCGCAACCGGTAACGCATGGCGTTTCGCGGGTGCGAGCCTGCTGGTGTCGTGGTCCGCAGGGGCGGCGGCTAGTCGCCGTTCCATACGGCGTAGAAGACTAGCAACAGGGCCATACCCCCTCAAGGTGAATCGTCAACACGCTCGGTTTTGTCGCATTTGAGCGCCGGGTGCGGTGGAGCCGGTGTGGTGAAATTCACCTCACCGAAACACGCCGGACCCGCGGCCGAGATGAAGCGCGGCGACGATCCCGGCCTGGACGATCGCGCCGGGCCTGTAGAGGTCCTTGTCATGCCACAGCGCCGGCTCCTCGTCGGCCTGCTCGTCCGCGCTGGTCAGGCCCCGTAGCAGGTGCGGCTTGGCGCGCGCGGCGGCCGCCGCGGCGGCGGCGTCGCTCCCGGAGCCCGTCAGCAGCAGGAGTTGGACCGCGTACGCCGTCTCCTCCGCCGTCCCCTCCCAGCGCCCCCAGGAGCCGTCCGCGCGCTGCGTCGCGAGGACCCAACGGCGCGCCGCCGCGACGGCCCGCGCGGACCGCTCGCCGCCGAACGCCGCCAGCGCGATGGCGGCGCACGCCGTCGCGTAGTACGGCGACGCGTGCCACCGGTCCTCCCAGTCGCCGTCCTCCCGCTGCTGCCCGCAGAGCCACGACGCCGCTTTCGCGGCGGCGGCCGCGTACCGCTCGGCCGAAGCGGCGCCGACGCGGTTCCGCATGATGGCGAGGTACTGGCCGAACGCCTCCAGCACGTGCGCGTTCGTCGTGATGGACGCGCCGTCCTCGCCCTGCCAGGTGCAGAAGTGCGTCTCCATCTCGTAGGGCAGCAGGGAGTCGGGGCGGCAGGGCGCGTCCAGCAGGGCCAGCGCGTACAGCGCGCCGGCGGTGGTGTCGGCGTCCGACGGGAGCCCCGCCGCGGCGGCGGTGCCCGCCGGTCCGAGCGGCGCCGTCAGGCTGAGGACGAGTTCGGGCGGCACGGTGAGCGGGACGCCCGCGCGCGCCAGCCATGCCAGCACCCAGCCGCGTTCGAACACCGTCAGCGGGATGCCGCACGGGACCGGACCGCCGTGCCGCGCGACCACCGTCTCCAGGAACCAGCGGGCCGGATCGCCCGGCTCGGGCGGCGTCTCGGCGCCCAGCCAGGCGGCCGTGGCGGCGGGCGACGCGCCGATCGTCCCGGTGGGCTCGGGGCGGGCGTGCGGAAGCGCGGCGGCCGCCGGTCCGGCGACCTCCAGGGCGTGCATGAGCTTCTGCGGGGCGGGGGCGCCGGAGACGAGCAGCGCGCGGACGAGGCCGAGCTTGGTGCCGTCCATCCCGGGCGGCGGGTCCAGCCTCCGCCCGGCCCACGCGCCGAGGCCGGGAACGGGCGCGTCCCGCAGCCGGTCCAGCGACGCGTTGATCCCTTCGAGGAGCGCCGGCGTGATCAGCTCGATAGCGGGCAGGTCGGGCAGCGCGAAGGCGGGGGCGGACGGGCCGCACAGGCGCGCGGCGGCGGCGCCGAGCGCCAGGGCCGCGGCGCGGGCGAGGCTGTCGCGGCCGGCGCCGTCGACCCCGCCCTCCCGGGTGATCACCTTCAGCAGGGCCTCGGTCGCGCTCAGGGTGGGGACGAGCGCGTACCCGGGCTCCGGGGCGCCCCACATGCCGTCCGGCCGCTGCCGCTCCAGCAGGTACGAGACGCGGCGTTCGTGCCCGCTGAGCCAGGGCGCGAGCGTCACCAGCCGGCCGGTCTCGTAGACGGACGGCGACGTGCGGCCCCACGGGTGCTCGGTCAGACCGTCGATGAGCTGGGCGGCGGCGCGGGAGAGATCGGTGTCCGGCTCATGAGGGGGGTGGGTGGTCTCGTGCCGGGGTGAGGGGAGGGTGGTGCCCGCGACGGGGCGGTCGTCGACGCTCACAGGGAACCCCAGAAGTCGGTCACCCCGTAGAAGCCGGCACAGAAGTCCATCTGCCGTTCCATGTAGTCGGCGAGGCGGGGGGCGCCGTCTCTCGCGCGCGCGATCAGAACCCGCGCCTCCGCGGTCAGCGCCGCGATCCGTTCCTGGACCTCCGCGCGGGGGCGGCCGAGCAGGAGCGCGTTGAGGTCGCCCCACTCGAGGTCGCGTTCGTAGGTCCCGAGGTCGTTGAGCAACCGGATCACACGCTGGACGGCCCAGCCCGCCTCGCGGACCGCCGTCACGTCCCCGCCGCCGCCCGAGGCGACCCAGTGCGACACGAACACGAACGCGAAGCCGAGGTTGTCGGCGTTCGCCAGGTACTCCTCGAACGAGGGGGCGTCCCCGCCGGCGTCCCGCGCGGCCTTCCAGTCCCATTCGAGGGCCATGGCGTCCAGCATCCGCCGCAGCTCGTCCCGCCAGATGTCGCGGAGCAGGGGGAAGGCGGGCTCGGCCCGCAGCCCGTCCCGGATGTCGGCGAGGAACCGGCACAGCTCGTCCTCGGCCGGCGTCCCCGGTTCGGGCTCGTCGCCGTCGGCCACGGCGGAGCACCTGGCGACCAGGCCGGCGACCTCGTCGCGGGACGACGCGGCGTAGTCGATCGACCAGTCCAGGCCGAAGCACCAGAGGCAGACCTTGTTGGCCATCGCCAAGCGGTCCGCGCCGAGGCCCGGCCCGCTGAACGCCGCCGCCAGCGCGAGCGTGCTGAACAGCGCCGGGTCGAACGCCTTCGCGTCGAACAGCGCGGGGTATTCGGCCGCCCAGGAGCGCATCTGCCGCTGCGCCTGCCCGGCGACGGCGCAGATCGTTCCGGCCTCCAGTGCGGCGGTCGGGGCGGAAGGGGCGCTTGTGGTGGTGGTGAGGGCAGCGTGGGAGGGGGGAAGGGCGGCCGTATCGCCGCCGATGCGGTCCATCAGCGCTGCACCGGGTGCAGCAGGAGGTGGAGCGGCTGGTTGGGACGGAGCGTCGCGCCGATCCGCGCCTGTACCGGGCCCTCCGTCGGCGCCAGCTCCGGACGGAACCGGCCCAGGATGGCGGTCAGGATGAGCTCTGCCTCCATGTTGAACACGTGCCGTCCGATGCACTGGTGCGGTCCGCCGCCGAAGGGGAAGTAGGCGTAGCGGTGACGCGCGCGCACACGCTCGGAGGTGAAGCGCTCTGGGTCGAACTCCAGCGGCCGCTCCCACACCGACTCGAGGCGGTGCGTGAGGAACGGGCTGATCAGGACGGTCTGCCCCGCCGCCACGGGCACGCCGCCGATGACGGTGTCGTTCAGCGCGATGCGCGGGAAGATCCAGCCCACCGGGTACAGCCGCAGCAGCTCCTGGACGACCTGCTTCACGTAGGGGAGCCGGTGCAGGTGCTCGGGCCGCACCGCCTCGCCGCCCACCACGGCCTCGATCTCGGTGCGCAGCCGCTCGGTGACGTCCGGGTGCGCGGCGAGCATCGGCCATATCCAGGTCAGCGCGACGGTCGTCGTCTCGGTGCTGGTCGCCCACATGGCGAGCAGGTTGTCGCGGACCCAGTGGTCGTCGAGCCCGCTTCCCTCGGTCATCCGGGCCTTGCAGAGCGCCGTGAAGATGTCGTAGCCCTCACCCGGGTCGTGCCGGAACCGGTCGACGAGCTCGTAGAGCGTCTCGTCCATGACCTCGAGCCCCGCGGAGAACGCGCGGTCGCCGGGCAGCGGGATGGAGCGCGGGACGAACGGCAGCAGGAAGCGGAACGCGATCGACGTGGCCAGCCGCTCCATCGCGGGGATGAGCCGGTCCGCCTCGGCCTTCCTTATCTTGTCGCCGAAGAGCACCTTGATGACGGTGTCGTGGACGATGCGGCCCATCTCCGGCAGCACCTCGACGGCCCGTCCTTCGCGCGCCGGTTCGTCGAGCTTCGCGACGGCGTTGTTGATGGCACGTGCCATGTGGTCGCTCAGGGACCTGATGGTGCGGGTGGAGAAGACCGGCTGGAGGATCCTCTTGCTGAGCTCCCACTCGGCGTACTCGGACATGATGCTGTCGCCGAAGAGGCCGTGCAGGGGGCGCCAGAACGTCCCGTCCCGGACGAAGTTCTCCGACTCCTTGCGCAGCACCTGCTGGACGTGGTCGGGGTCGGTCACCACATAGGGGTGGGAGGCGCCGAGATCGAGCCTCGCTATCTCACCCCCCGCCGCCGTGCTGATCCGCTCGATCTCCCTCAGGGGGTCGCGGACGAAGCGGGAAACCGTGCGGTAGAGCGGGAAGTTCCTCGGTTTCCGGGACCGTGTCGGGCCGGCGGTGACGGTCATCGTGACGTGCCCCTCAGACTGGACGTCTCTCGCGCGAAGGACGGTGTTCCACGAGTCGTGCGGGAAATCTTCCAGCGAGACGCCCTTCTCGCGGCAAAAAGGGCATCCCGGAAGTACTGGTATAAGTTTGCCGAAACCTGGTCAATACCGTGGAAGTATCACATTGACCCGCAGGTGGATCAAGATCGAATGTGTCCGATACATGCATCTGACGAGTGACATGAGTCACTCAGTCAAACCTCTTGCTATTCGTCGGCATTGATGGCATATGTAGACGGATGTCTTGGTAGGTGCACATCTCACGAAGTGTTTCGTGAGGAGCACCGGATCCGTCGCGCCATCAGAGCGCCATGGCGTCGCTCGCGGCGCGGAAGGGCCGTCGGCCCCTACAGGCCGTCGCGGCTGCCCGGGAGCAGCGTCGGCCAGGCGAGCCGCCCTGCCACGCGCACCTTCCCGGACGCCGAGTGGGATCCGCAGCGCACCCGCACCGTGTAGGTCCCCGGCCTGGCGTCGGCCTTGAGCACCGCGGTGCCGTCCCGGCCGTCCAGCCGGGCCCGCCCGTCGAACACGTCCGACGACGCCCAGTGCCGCCCCGGTCCGCACTGGGGGACCGACAGGGCGACCTTCTCCCCGGCCCGGGTCACGCCCGGCCGCACCGTCAACCCGTCCTGCCCGGACGTCGTCGCCTCGCCTGTCGCCGGTGCCAGCAGTCCCGCCGCGATGAGTGCGGATCCCAGCATGGTGACGCTCAGCAAACGCAACAGGACTCCCAGGAGGCGGCGTGTGACGTCCGGCACTTTAGTAGCTCGGCCCGGCGCCTTCAATGCGCGGTTTCCGGCACGGCATCCGGTTCCGCCCGCCGCGTCCGCCGTCCGCTGCGAACCCCGTCCCACGTCAGCGTCACCAGCGCCAGCCAGACGAGCAGGAAGCCGGCCCACCGGCTCGGCGGCATCTCCTCGCCCTGCACCAGCAGCCCGATCAGGAACTGCAGGACGGGCGCCAGATACTGCAGCATCCCGATCGCGCTCATCGGCAACCGGATCGCCGCCGCGTTGAACAGCATCAGCGGGATCGCCGTCACGATCCCCGCGCCGGCCAGCAGCGCCGCGTGCCCCGCCCCGTGATGCCCGAACGCCGCGTCGCCCCGTCCGGCCAGCGCCACCGCGAACACCAGCGCCGGCACGAACATCACCGCGGTCTCCACGGCCAGGCTCTCCGCCGACGGCATGCTCGCGAACTTCTTCAGGAGCCCGTACGTCCCGAACGAGAACGCCAGCACCAGCGCGATCCACGGCAGCCGCCCGTAGTCCGCCGCCAGCACCACCACCGCCGCCGCGCCCAGCCCCACCGCCGCCCACTGCCCCGCCCGCAGCCGCTCCCGGAAGATCACCACACCGAACACCACGCTGATCAGCGGATTGATGAAGTAGCCCAGCGCCGCCTCGATCGTGTGCCCGCTGTTGACCGCGTAGATGTAGGTGCCCCAGTTCGCGGTGATCACCACCGCGGCCGCCGCCAGCAGCCCCGCCCTCCGGACCGTCAGCGTCCTGATCCAGCTCCAGTTCCGGGCCGCCGCGAGCACCACCGCCACCGCCACCAGCGACCACATGATCCGGTGCGCGAGGATCTCCAGCGCCCCGGCCGGCTTCAGCAGCGGCCAGTACAGGGGGAACAGCCCCCACAGGACGTACGCCGCGACCCCGTACGCCATACCCCGATTCCCCACGACCGGCACGATACCAACCAGTAATCACCCAAAGCGATAACGCTCATGACGTGGCCTCCACCGGCCTAACATGAGCGCATGCTTGCCTCCGCAAGGCCCACGATGCTCTCCCCAGGCTCCGCGGCCTTCCCCTGCCCGGTCGGCATCCCCCCGCCGATGGCTGAGGCCCCTCGCCGCTGGAGTAGCCGGTCCCTTAGAAGCGCAACGGCTGCGGCCTAGAGGGAACACCCCGTCGGCGTAGCCTCTGCGGATGGGTGATCCGGTGGCTTCGAGCGCAGGGGGGTGGGTCTGGGCGTCCAACGTCCGCCCGCTCTTGGAGATGATCTCCGAGGTCGTCGAGTACGACTTCGATGACTCTGATTGGCTCGCCATCTCCACCGCCTTGCCGAGCACCGACAACGATCGGGCGGACGGTTGGTACGCCTACCCGCTGGTCGGCTTCCGGCCGGTGGAGATCCGCCTGGCACGCGAGGTTGAGGCCGACGAAGTCTCGGTCGAAGTCACGGGCATCGCCGATGACCGGACGCGGGAGTCCATCGAGCTTCTGCTGACCGTGTTCGCTCGGTACGAAGTCGATGCGGATCGGGCGGACTGGTGTGGCGCGGGGGCGTGACTCAGTGCTGAGCGGGGTGGGTGCGTTCGAGGACGAGGAGGGCGGCGTCGTCGGCGAGGTGGTCCTTGGTGTGGGCGATCAGGTCGCGGTGGATGTGGTCGAGCAGCGTGTCGGGGTCCGTGGCGGGGAAGGTCGCGACGCGGTCGGCGAGCGGGTAGAAGTCTCCGCCCGGTGAGCGCGCTTCGATGACGCCGTCGGTGTAGAGGACGAGCATGTCGCCGGGCGTGAACGCGAAGCGGTCGATGGTGACCGGGTCGGGGTTGGGAACGCCGAGCGGGGGTGCGGGGGCGTCCGGCTGGAGGGTCGTGACCCCGCGGTCGTGCAGGAGCAGGGGAGGGGGATGGCCGCAGCTGATCATCTCGACTTCCGTGTGGTCGTCGGCGATGTCGAGGACGAGCGCGGTGATGAAGTGCTCACCGAGGTCGTGCTCGATGTCGGCGACCTCTTCGAGGTCGCGGTCGACGCTGTCCTGGAGGGCGGCCGTGAGCGCGGGCAGGGCGTAGCGGCGTGCGCCCTCTCGGAAGGCGCCCAGGACCACCGACGCTTCGGCTATGGCGTTCAGGCCCTTGCCTCGGACGTCGCCGATCAGCACGCGGCTGGCGGATCCGCCCGCGCGTGTGATCGAGAACAGGTCGCCGCCGATCAGGCTCTCGTCCTCGGCCGTCAGGTACAACCAGGCCACGCGCAGGGGGCCGATCCGCTGGGGCGGCGGTCGCAGGAGGGCCTGCTGGGCCGTCGCGGCCACCGACCGCGCCCGGCCGAGCGCCCGCTCGCGGCGCTCCCGGACCAGGCGCAGGAAGACGATCAGCAGGGAGAGCAGCGTCAGCGCGGTGATCTGCGCGATGTGGTTGGTCGTGCCCAGTCCACCGTGCAAGCTCGCGATGAGCACCTGGTCCGCCACCGCCAGTGCGGCGACGATGGCGGTCAGCCGTGTCGTCGTCAAGGAGGCGGCGAGCGCGGGCGCGATGACCAGGAAGGGGCCGAGATGGACGGTGGTCCCGAGGACCAGGTCCGTCACGGTGATCGCCAGCATGAACGCGAGCGCGATCGCCACGGTCGCGTACGTCAGCAGCGGCCGCCTGAAACGGCCCGCCCACGCGCGTCGCCCCTCCATGGCCATCCCATGCCCCCGGCTCAGGGGTCCATGTTCCTGACCAGGCCGTTTCCGGGGCGTCGTTACCTTCGGCCGCCGAAGGTCCAGGCGTGGACCTCGACGTCGGCGTAGAGGTCCGGACTCAGGACGGTGCGGGCCGTCTCAGGGTCCGGTGCCTGGAGCAGCGCCGCCGTCCCCACCCAGGTGCCGCCGTCGTCGGACAGCAGGGGGCCGTAGGCGATCAGCGCGTGGTGGTCGGGCGGCAGGTCGCGGTCGGCGGTGTGGCCTGCGCCGAGGCCGAGCACCAGGTAGTGGCCGCCCTCCGTCCGGTCGCCGGTGAACTCCCACATCGTGCGTCCGAGCGAGTTGTGCCAGCGGCGCAGCATCACGTCGCGGTAGGCGCCGGCCTGGTAGCCGGGCTCGTCGAAGGCGAACGCGCGGGCCGTGGCGGGATCGGGCAGGTCGACGATGTGCACGCTGCCGGTGAGCGTTTCGCCGTCGTCGGCGAAGGTAGGACCGCGGGCGATCATCTCGGCCGCGTACCGGTCCATGTAGGACCAGTGCTCTTCCACGAGTTCGTGACGCAGGTGCATAGAGCCGCGCCTATCGCGGTGGTAACAGAAGAACTCCATGCCGGACAGTCTTCACCACCCGGCAGGGGCATGATCCGTCGCCTGGTGGCGCGGCCTGGTCAGGCGAGGTTCTGTGCGGGGGTCGCTATGCCTTCCCGTACAAGGCGGAGGAGGCGGTCGGATTGTGCGGGGTCGGATCCTGCGGTGGCGATCCCGCCGGCCAGTGCCAGGAGGTCCGGACCGTCGAGGTCGGGACGGACCGCACCGGCCTCCTGTGCCCGCGCCAGTAGCGGAGCCACGGTCGTGTGCATGGCGGCGTGCCATTCGTCGAAGAGGGGAGAGCGTCCGTCTTCCGGAATGGCGCGGGCCAGGTCGCCCTTGTCGGCGACGTGTGCGATGAACGCCTTCAGCCATGTGAAGAGGGCGTCGGCGGGCGGGTCGTGCCGCAGCAGGTCGCGGCCCTTGGCGGTGAGGTCGGTGACCTCGTCCGCGTAAACGGCGATGAGCAGGTCGCGGCGCGTGGGGAAATGCCGGTACAGGGTGGCGTTGCCCACGCCCGCGTGACGCGCGATGTCGTCGAGAGGCGCGCTCGGTCCGCGTTCGGCGAAGACCCTCTTGGCCGTCGTGAGGATGAGAGCGCGGTTGCGTTGCGCGTCCGCCCTGGGCATGGCTCTCCTCACCGTGATCTCCCTGGTCAGTGTACGGCGCCGGGCCGGGCACGAGGGTGCGTGAGCGTCGCGGCGGACGGCTCGGGAGGATGGGACCGGAGCGCATCCCACGGCGGAAGGACGAAGCGGTGCAGGAGATCCGACGGGCGCGGCTGGAAGACCACGAGGCGGTCGTGCGGGTGATGCCGGAGTGGTGGGCCGATTCGCGCACGCCGGAGCAGGCACGCCAGTTGACGCTGCTGCTGCCTCGGCTGTTCTTCGAGCACTTCTCCGGGACGAGCCTCGTCATGGACGGGGACGACGGCATGCACGGCTTCCTCGTGGGATTCCATTCGGCGGACCATCCCGATGAGGCGTACATCCATTTCGTTGGAGTCGACCCCAGGCGCCGTAAGGACGGCGTGGCACGAGCCCTCTACGAGAGGTTCTTCGAAGAGGCCACAGCCGCCGGCCGTACGAAGGTCAAGGCCATCACGTCGCCCGCCAATACCGGATCCATCGCTTTCCACCGGGCCATGGGCTTCGACGTCCACGTGCCGGAGCCCGGATACGACGGGCCAGGGCAGGACCGTGTGCGCTTCGAGAAGACGCTCTAGGCGGCTCTAGGCGGCGGTGCCGCTGCGAAGGTAGGTGAGGACGGCGAGCACGCGGCGGTTCTTGTCGTCCGTCAACGGCAGGTCCAGCTTGGTGAGGATGTTGCCGACGTGCTTGCCCACCGTCACCTCGGCGACGGTGAGGATCTGCGCGATGGCCGTGTTGGAATGCCCTTCCGCGATGAGGGCGAGCACCTCGCGCTCGCGCGCGGACAGCCGCGACAGCGGGTCCTGGCTGCGGCGCAGGAGCTGTCGGACGACCGTCGGGTCGACGACCGTACCGCCGTCCACGACGCGGCGTAGCGCGGCGACGAAATCCTCCACGTCGACGACCCTGTCCTTGAGCAGGTAACCGACGCTCGTACCGTCATTGGAGTCAAGCAGGTCGGCGGAGTAGCTCAGCTCCACGTACTGGCTGAGCGCGACGACGGCCAGGCCGGGATGCGCCTTGCGCAACTCCACGGCCGCGCGGAGCCCTTCGTCGCTGAAGCCCGGCGGCATGCGGATGTCCGTGACCACGAGGTCGGGGGAGTGCTCCTCCACCGCGGCCTTGAGGGCGTCGGCGTCCTCGACCGCGGCGACCACGTCGAAGCCGAACTTGCCGAGCAGCCCGACGAGTCCTTCCCGCAGGAGCACGCCGTCTTCGGCGAGGACTACTCGGACGGTCGGCTGCACGGGAACTCCACGCGTAGGACGGTCGGCCCACCGGCCGGACTGGACAGGAGCATTCTTCCGTCAATCACCGCTACGCGGTCGGCAAGACCGGTGAGACCGCTCCCTAGGGACGGGTTCGCGCCGCCCTTGCCGTCGTCCTCGATTTCCATGGTCAGAGTGTCGCCGCGGAGGCGCACGCTTATCCGTCCTCTACGGGCGTCGCTGTGCTTGGCGATGTTGGACAGGGCCTCGGCGGCGACGAAGTAGGCGGTGCCCTCTTCGTGCGGGGGCAGCCGTTCGGGCAGGTCCGTCTCCACCGTCACGGGTATGGGGGAGCGGTCGGCGAGTTCGCGCAGCGCCGCAGGCAGCCCTCGGTCGGTCAGGACGCGCGGATGGATGCCGCGGATGAGTTCGCGCAACTCCTCCATGAGGAGTTTGGCCTGCTCGTGGGCCTCCGTCACGCTGCGGCCGGCGTCGGAGTCGGCGGGCAGGTCCACACGGGCCATGCCGAGCTTGAGCGTGAGACCGATCAGGCGCTGCTGCGCACCGTCGTGCAGGTCGCGCTCGATGCGCCTCCGCTCGGCCTCGAACGCGTCCACCAGCCTGGCCCTGGACCGGGACACCTCGACGAGTTCGGCGCGGAGCCGCTCACCGGAACCCCGCCCGAGAAGGCTCCTGGCCATCGCTCCGTGCGCGCCCGCGAGGACGGCCGCGAAGTACGGGATGGTGGGCAGCAAAGCGAGCCCGGCTATCGCGTACGGCACGGCGTCCGCCGGAGTCGCCACCTTGGTCAGACCCAGGGACACCGGTTCGCCATCGCCCTGAGCGAGAAGTGGGCTGAAGAGAAGGCCGCCGACGGCGAACACGTACATCAGCAACGCCCCGTAAAGGACGGGTACCACGGTCACCAGGAGGGACGCGTAGGCCATCTCGCGCCAGATGGCCGCCTCCCCGTAACGGACGAGCGACCATGTGCGCGGCTCCGAGCCGTTCACGCGCGAGTGGCCGGAGACGATCGGACGGACGTCCACCAAGCGGAGCCGGCGGCGTTCCACCTCGGCGACCGGGAGGGCCACCAGCGGCCCCAGACCCGCGACGAACAGGACGCCCAGCGCCACGAGCAGCAGGCGCGCGCCGACCCCGTGGCGGGACGACAGGGCGGCGGCCCACGGCAGGACCAGCAGCCCGAACGGGACGGCGGCGGCGAGCATCGGAACCGGCGTCGACACCAGGTAGCCCGCGCACCGCCAGGGCCAGCTGGAGATCAGGTACCGCCGCCCGGCCGCGGCCTCCAGGGCGGTGCGAGGCGCGCTGACGGTCATGAAACCAAAGCTAGTCAAGCTTTCGCGGTGGGACGGTATGGCTGGCCATACTCTAAAGATCCTGGTTGGGCGTCATGCGGAGCTCCGCGGCCGGATGGTTCCGTGAAGGCATGACCAGCACACCGACGCCCGGCATCCCCATCCCGGCCCTCCCAGCGACCGGCGACGCGGCCCCGAGGCACACCGTCCCGCACACCGCGCCATCCGGCGGTGCGCTGACGGGCGGTGCGCTGACGGGCGGTGCGCTGACGGGCGGTGCGCTGACGGGCGGTGTGATGCCCGGCGGTGCGGCGGTCGGTGGTGTGCCGACAGGTGGTGCGGCGGTCGGTGGTGTGCCGCCTGGAGGCGCGGAGTCCGGCAGTGCGCCGGTGGTCGGCGCGCCCGTGGATGGTGCACCGGGAGCCGGGGCGGCGACCGGGGGGCGGGCCCGGGTGCCGATGGGGGCGCCCGCCGCCGAGCTGCGGGACGTCACCCGCGAGTACGGCGGCGGCAACGCGCTGGTCCGCGCCCTCGACGGCGTCTCCATCGCCTTCCCCGCCGGATCATGGACGGCGGTGATGGGCCCCTCCGGTTCCGGGAAGTCCACCCTGCTGCACTGCGCCGCCGGGCTCGACCGGGTGACGCGGGGCCGGGTCCTCCTCGCCGGGCAGGAGATCACCGGCGCGCCCGACGCGGTGCTGACCGGGCTGCGGCGCCGCACGATGGGCTTCGTCTTCCAGAGCTTCAACCTCATCGGCTCGCTCACCGCCGAGCAGAACGTCGCGCTCCCGCTCAAGCTCGCCGGCGCCCGCGTCCGCCGCGACGAGGTGCGCGCGGTGCTCGCCGCGGTCGGGCTGGGCGACCGGCTGCGGCACCGGCCGCGCGAACTGTCCGGCGGGCAGCAGCAGCGCGTGGCGATCGCCCGCGCCATGGTCACGCGTCCGGCCGTCCTGTTCGCCGACGAGCCGACCGGCGCGCTCGACTCCGCGTCCGCCCGCACGGTTCTCGGCCTGCTGCGGGCCATGGTCGACCGGGAAGGGCAGAGCATCGCCATGGTCACCCACGACCCGGCCGCGGCGGCGCATGCCGACGCCGTCGTGTTCATGTCCGACGGGCGGCTCGTCGACCGGCTCGTCCGCCCCACCGCCCGCGAGGTGGCCGACCGGCTCGCCCGGCTGGAGGCCGCCCCGTGCTGACCCTCGCCGTGAACACCTTCCGGGAACGCTGGCGGCTCTTCGCCGGTGCCATCACCGCCGTGGCGCTCGGTGTGGCGCTCGTCCAGTCGTCCCTGCTGGTCATGGTGGCCACGGACCGGGCACCGATCCCGCCCGGTGTCACCGGCCGGGCCAGGGAGGACCTCCGCGAGGGCTACGCCGGGGCGGCCACGCTGCTCGGCATGACGGTGATGCTGTCGGCCTTCCTCACCGTCTTCATCGTCAGCTCGACGTTCGCCTTCACCGTCGCCCAGCGCCGCCGCGACCTCGCCCTGCTGCGCCTCGTCGGCGGCGGCCGGGGCCAGCTCGTCCTGCTGCTGCTCGGTGAGGCGCTGCTGCTCGGCCTCACCGGCACGGCGCTCGGCGTGCTCGTCGGCCTCCCGGCGACCTGGCTGCAGGCCCGGCTGCTGATCGCGCTCGGCTTCCTGCCGGACGGGTTCCCGCTCGTCTGGGACGGCGGCGTCCTCATCGCCTCCGGCTGCGTCGGGGTCACGGTCGCCCTCGTGGGGGTGCTCGCCGCGGCGCGCCGCGCCGCGAAGGTCCGCCCGCTGGACGCGCTGCGCGACACCGGAGGCGCCGCCCGCGTGATGACCCCGGTGCGCTGGCTGGCCGGGCTGTCCTCCCTCGCGTTCACGATCTGGATGGTGACGCTCGCCCAGTCCGCCGACCTGCTCGGCGCCATGCTCATGGGCCTCGGCATCTCCATCATGGGCGCCGTCTCGCTCAGCGCGCTGAGCCCCCTCGTCGTCCCCCTCGCCGGACGCGTCCTCGGCGCCGTCCTCCGCACCAGCACCCTCGGCGAGCTGGCCCAGGCCAACCTTCGCGACGGGGTGCGCCGCAGCGCGTCCACCGCCGCCCCGCTCATCGTCCTGGTCGCCCTGCTCCTCGGCCTGACCGGCACCCTCGGGTCCCTGGCCCTGATGTCGGGCGAGGAGCAACGCCACCTCGTCCGGGGCGACCTGGTGGTGACCTCGTCCGGAGCCGACCTGGACCGCATCGCCGCCGTCCCCGGCGTCGCGGCCGCATCACCACAGCTGACCCTCTCCATGAGCGTCACCGCCCAACACCACGAGGTGAACCGAACATGGCGACAGACGCACTATGCGGGCATCGTCGCGATCGACGCCTCCGCCTACACCCGCACCCACGACCTGCATCTCCGTGCGGGTTCGCTCACCCGGCTCCACGGCCGGACGATCGCCCTCGGTCCCGGCATGGCGGAGTCGGGGATCCGGGTCGGCTCCACCGTGACCGCCGCCGTCAACGGCCACAAGACGCGGTTGAGGGTCGTCGCCGCCCTTCGGCCGACGCTGGAGAACTACTCCGAGACCTTCCTCGTGCCGCGCGACCTTGTCCCCGCCTCCACCCTCGCCGCGGCGAAGTCCGAGACCGTGATCCGCCTCGCTCCCGGCGCGAGCCGTTCGACGGTCCGGACGGCGATGCGCGCGGCGGGAGCCGACAAGGTCCAGACCGTCCCGCAGTGGGCGGACGACAGGACCGCCGCGCAGCAGCGGGGCAACGTGGGGATCCTCGCCGTCCTCATGGGCATGGCCGGTGGCTACGCGGTGGTCGCGGTCATCAACGCCGTCATGATCGCCGGAACCGAGCGCCGCACCGAGTTCGCCGCCGCCCGCGTCACGGGCCTGACCCGCCCCCAGGTGATCCGCGCCGCTCTGATCGAGTCGTGGGCGGTCACCACCATCGGCCTCGTCCTCGGCTGCACGGTCGCCGCGGGAGCCCTCGCCGGCATGCTCGCCGCCTCCGTCCGCGCCGCGGGCCGACCCCTGGTCGACGTCCCCTGGACCCTCCTCGGGATCACCACGGTCGCCGCCTTCGCCGTCACCGGAGCCGCCAGCATCTGGACGACCTACTCCGCGACCAAGCCCCGCCCAGTCGCCCTCCTAGCCGCCCGGGAGTGAAGGCCGATGCATGACCGCCGTGCGTCCGAAGGCGTCGTGGTGGTGAGACTTTGATCAGGGTGCGTGTTCGGCGGGTGGGCAGAACCACCGAGGGTCCGCCGAGGACGGAGAGGGAACGGGCGACCGCCGTTCTGAGGACGTTGGTGGTGCGGCTCGACCCGTCCCCCCGAGGCGCTTCTGCTGGTGGACGTTCCGGCTGGGCCGTCCGGGATGATCGGGTTAGTCTCTGCGTGTGGTCAACGTCCTGGCCGGGATCATCGGTGCGTTGCTGGGCCTTTCCGGGGCCCTCCTGGGAGCGTGGATCAAGAGCCGGGGTGAGCAGCACAGATGGTTGCGTGACCAGAAGCTGGCCGGCGCGGCGGAGATGGTCAGCGCGGGCACCAACATCTACGAGCTCCGCAGCGGCAGCAGAGAGTGGGGCGAAGGGCACGAGCCCGTCGAGTTGCGCGAGTGGCAGACCCAGTTGCAGAGAGGCCGGGCGGTCATCCACCTGCTCTGCACCCAGGAGACCCGTGATCGCGCGACCGCCTTCGTCCGGCTGTGCTGGCGTGCCGGATCACCCGGTGACGAGCACTACGACCAGACCATCGCGGCGCTGCGTTCCTTCACCGAGTCGCTCCGCAAGGAACTCGGCAGCGACTAGGCGTCCGCGTCGTACCGGGCCGGAAAGGAACTCGGCAGCGACCAAGCATCGTGTCGTTGCCGGGCTGGAACAGCCATCAGAGGCGCGCTCGTGATGCGGCGCCGGTGTGGATATCGCGGGTGGTGGGTGGTCCTGTGGCAGATGGGGCGGGGTCGGGTTTCAGGAGGCGGGCGGGGAACGGATGTCAGTACGGCAGGAGACGTCCCGAGGGAGTCCTCAGGTCTGGCGGGCTCGGTTGACGTGGGGGCTTGGGGCGCTTGATGAGCTGCTGCCGTGCCATGTTGATCATCTCCCCCGTCGGGCCGGGTTTAACCCGTCGATCGAGCCGATGTCACCCGCACTCCAGAGGACGTGGCCGCCGAAGGCAAGGTTCAGCGAGCTTATGCGACATCCTCTGCCGGTTCGACCGTTTTTCACGAAGCGAGGTCGACCTGACGTGGTCAACTGATCACGTTCAGTGGCGGCCGGAAGTGGCCGAGGAAGATCGTTCCGCTGCCGGGGCGCCAGGCGGTAAGGGCGGTCAGGACACGATGTCGCGGGCGTGGAAACGGCGGAAGGCGAGAGCGAGGAGGACGGCGGCGTAGGTGAAGGAGATGGCCGCGCCCTTGGCCATGCCGGTCCACTGGATCTGCGGCTGGAGGGCGTCCATCCACGAGTACATCCAGTGCGTCGGCAGGAAGTCGCGCCAGGAGCCGAGGGCGGTGACGGCGTCCAGGATGTTGCTGACGATGACGAGGCCGACCGCGCCGCCGACCGCGCCGAGCGGGGAGTCGGTGACGACCGAGAGCAGGAACGCCAGGGCGGCGACGACGAGTTGGGCGGCGAGGGAGTAGCCGACGACGATCGCCATGCGGGCGAGCGCGGTCGAGGTCGGGACGGTGCCGCCCGTGGGGAGTTCGACGTCCGACCAGCCGAAGCCGACGGTGCCCGCGACCAGCGACATGGCGGGGAGGGTGATGACGGCGGCGACCGAGTAGCCGAGGGCCACGATCAGTTTCTGGCGCAGGAGCCGGGCACGCGGGACGGGCGCGGCGAGCAGGTAGCGCAGCGACGACCAGCCGGCCTCGCTGGCCACGGTGTCGCCGCAGAACAGGGCGACGGCGACGACGAGGAGGAACCCGGTCGAGACGAACAGGGCGAACAGCGTGAAGTTCAGGGCGCCGGAGGTGGCGACGTCCACCAGGCTCGGGACCCCGTTCCCGGACGGTGAGCCGCCGATCTTGAACGCGCCGACCAGCACCCAGGGCAGCACGAGGAGGATGCCGAACGCGATGAGAGTGCGCCGGCGGCGGAACTGCCGCACCGCCTCGACCCGCAGCGGAAGGGTGCGCCGCACGCTGTACCCGGCCGGAGACACGCCCTTCGGCTGCGCCTCGGACGGTGAGGTGTCGTTCGCCTGCGTCTCGGACGGTGGGGTGCCGTTCGGCTGCGTCTCGGGTGGTGAGGTGCCGTTCCGGCTCGTGTTGGGTGGTGGGGTGCTGTTCGTTCGGGCCTCAGGTGGTGAGGTGTCGTTCGGCTGTGCCTGGGGTGGCGGGGTGCCGTTCGGGCTCGTCTCAGGCGGTGGGGTGCTGTTCGTGCGGGCCTCAGGTGGTGAGGTGTCGTTCGGCTGTGCCTGGGGTGGCGGGGTGCCGTTCGGGCTCGTCTCAGGCGGTGGGGTGCTGTTCGTTCGGGCCTCGGGTGGTGGGGTGTCGTTTGGCTGTGCCTGGGGTGGTGGGGTGTTGTTCGTGTGCGTTTCGGGTGCGGGGTGGTCTTCGGGGGCCGTGGGTGCGCCGGGTTCGGCGGCCGTTCCGCCTGCCTTCGGTTCTCTGGACGTGGTCATGTCGTGTGCCCCGGCGTCGTGTCGGTCACCGTCGTCCTGCTGGAGGGGTGGTCGTCCTCGCGGGCGGTCATGGGGTCTCTCCGATGATCTCCAGGAAGGCGTCCTCCAGCCGGCGGCCGGAGCCGACGATGTCGGCGACGGGACCGGCGGCGACGCGGCGGCCGCCGGCCATGACGACGGCGTGCGTGCAGGTCTGCTCCACCTCGGCGAGGAGGTGGCTGGAGACGATCACGGTGCGGCCCGCGGCGGCGTACCGGACGAGGACCTCGCGCATCTCGCGGATCTGCGGCGGGTCGAGCCCGTTGGTGGGTTCGTCGAGGACGAGCAGGTCGGGCAGGCCGAGCATCGCCTGCGCGATGGCGAGGCGCTGCCGCATGCCCTGCGAGTAGGTGCGGACGGCGCGGTCGAGGGCGGTTCCGAGGCCGGCGATCGCGAGGGCCTCGTCCATGTGCGCGTCGGCGGCGGGCCGGCCGGTGGCGCGCCAGTACAGGTCGAGGTTGTCGCGCCCGGACAGGTGCGGCAGGAACCCGGGGCCCTCGACGAACGAGCCGAGGCGGGCGAGGACGGGCGCGCCGGGGGTGACGCGGTGGCCGAAGATGCGGATCTCGCCGGCGTCGGGGCGGATGAGGCCCATCAGCATGCGGAGGGTGGTGGTCTTGCCCGCGCCGTTCGGTCCGAGGAGGCCGAGCACCTGGCCCTTCTCGACGCGGAACGACAGGTCGGCGACCGCGAGGTGGCCGTTCTTGTACGCCTTGGTGAGCCCGGTGATCTCCAGGGGGACGTCGGTGTCGCGTTCGCGGGACCGGCTGCGGCGGACGCCGAGGAGCAGCGAGGCGGCGATCGCGAGCCCCGCCAGAGGCAGGATCCACACCCAGGCGGGGATCGGGGTGGGTGCCGTGAGCAGGGACGCGTCCGTCGGAACGGTCAGCCCCGACACGGCGCGCACCTGGTACGCGGCGGGTTGCGGCGGAGTCGCGAAGCCCATGTCGGTGGTGGCGATGACGAGCCGGAGGCGGTGGCCGCGGTCGAACCGGTAGTCCATCGCGGGCAGGGTGACGGTGACCTCGCCGCCGGTCACGCGGAAGGGCGCCGCGATGCGCCGGGCGGGGGCGGCGTCGCCGTCCGGCGACACGTCGTAGAGCTTGGCGAAGAGCGGTCCGCCTTCCGCCGGCTCCTGGCCGGAGGGGGTGCTTTCCGCAGGTGGCTCGCCGGAGGGATCGTTCTCCGCCGGGTCCTTGGTGGTGGTGTCCTTCGCGGCCTTGAGGCGGACGGTGGCGGCGCCGGTGATGCGAAGGGAGTGATCGAGCGGACGGGTGTCGAACGTGGCGGTCTGCCCCGGCATGTCGGCGGGGAGGCCGCCGCCCGCGGCACCGAGCGACCCGAGCGAGCCCAGCGCGCCGAGCCCGGGGAGCGCGGAGACCGCCGCGGGGGTGCCGCCGGCCGGGTTGTGGATCGTCTGCTCGACTCCGTCCAGCGGAAGGCGCTGCGGGTCGCCGGACAGACCGGGGTACGCAGGGGCCTTCGCCTCCTGCACGACGACCTGCTGGGTGGAGGAGTCGAGGCCGCCCGCGCGGGTCACCGTGAACCGGGTGTCGCGCACCTCGCCGTGCCGGAGCCGCGCGTCGAAGAAGTCGCGGACGAGCCCGCGCACGCGTCCGGTCTCGGGGTCGCCGCCGTCGTGCCCGCCCTGGTACCAGACGACCGAGACGGGCGCGCCGTTGCGGGCGATGGCGCGCGCGTTCGCGTCGGCCTGGTCGAGGGGGAACAGGGAGTCGGACTGCCCCTGGACGAGCAGGGTCGGCACCGTGATCCGGTCGGCGACGGAGGCGGGGCTCGACCGGCGCAGCGTCGCGATCGCCTCGGCGGTGGGCCCGCCCTGCTCGGCGACCTTCTCGTACATGGCGCAGAGGGACGGCAGGAACCGTCCGCACCCGGCGCCGCGGGAGCCGCTGTTGAAGAAGACGCCGGCCCACAGCTTCTTGAACACGCCCTTCTCGGGTCCGGCGCCGGCGGCGTTGGGGAACAGCACGTCCGGCAGGCTGTTCCAGGTGATCTCCGGCGCGATGGCGTCGACGCGCCGGTCGTAGGCGGCGGTCATCAGCGCGATCGCGCCGCCGTAGGACTCGCCGGTCATCCCGACGCGCGGGTCGCCGGGCCCGTCCAGTCGCACCTCCGGCCGTTTCGCCAGCCAGTCGATGAGCTGCCGGGCGTCCTTGACCTCGTAGTCGGGGGAGTCGAGCGCGATCTGCCCCGTGGACGCGCCGAACCCGCGGGCCGTCCAGGTCAGGACGGCG
This sequence comes from Spirillospora sp. NPDC046719, assembly GCF_040645715.1. Taxonomy (NCBI): domain Bacteria; kingdom Bacillati; phylum Actinomycetota; class Actinomycetes; order Streptosporangiales; family Thermomonosporaceae; genus Spirillospora; species Spirillospora sp. NPDC046719. The sequence continues at coordinate 21,360 of NZ_JBEYYT010000058.1, forward strand.
TAGCCCTCGCGGGCCAGCGAGCGCGCCTCGCCCGCGACGTCGTACTTGTCGCCGCCGAACCCGTGGCCGAGCAGGATCGCCGGTGCCTTACCGTGCCCGACCGGCTTGTAGAAGGTGGTGTCGAGGGTCACACGCTGGTCGTCGTGCGGGCCGTCGACGACCTGGACGCGCTGGTCGACGGTGCGCACGCGGGGCGGGCCGTCGGCACCGACACCCCAGACGGCGGCGCCCGCGGCCAGTACCACGGCGGACCCGGCGGCGGTCCAGCGCGCCCTGCGGCCCGTCCTGCCCCATCGCGCCCGGATCGCGCCCCCCACCGCCGTCATGCCAGCAGCCTATTCGCGCCCCTGCCGCGCGCCCCTCCGCCCTCGCGCCGATCTCCCCTGCGCCCGCCGTTGTACACACCGCTCCACCGTTACACCCCCCGGCGTACTAGGCCCCCGTCCACTCTCCACCGCGCCCCACGGCGCGCATGCTCACGCCACGTCCGTGCCTTACGCCGCGCATGGCCCAGGCACGCCTACCTGATGGCGCCCGGGCGTCGCGCCGTGCGTGTCCCACCGTGGTCGTTGAGCACGGTGTTCGCGGTTCGTTCGGACGACGCCGGACCCGGGAGTGGGTGGTGATCGGGCGGAGGCGTTAGGGCGTGGCGGGGTGGGCCGGGCTGGGGGAGTAGGGGGAGAGAGCGGCGGTGAACATCGCGGTGAGGCGGTCGGTGAGTTCGGCCGGGTCGGCGCTGCGCAGGTCGTTGAGGCCGAGCAGGCGGCGGACGGGGCCGCCCCCCATGATGATCGTGGAGGCGAGCAGGGCGCGGGCGCGCGGGTTCGGGCCTTCGAGCTGCGCGACGATCGGCTCGATGATCACGTCTTCGAGGTAGCCGAGCAGGATCTGCTTGACCTCGGGACTGCCGGCGGAGCGGTCGATCATCCGGGCCATGGGCGTCACGCGGTGCAGGGAGGCCTGCCGGACGAAGTGCTCGGCGAGCCGGCGGGGCAGCCCGGCGGGGTCGCCGGCGATGACGCCGCGCAGCGCGGACTCGCCGGCCAGGACCTCGCCGAACAGCGCGGCCTTGGAGCCGAAGTACCGGTTGACCAGGGCGGTGTTGGCGTCGGCGGCGGAGGCGATCATGCGGACCGTGACGCCGTCGTAACCGTGCTCGCCGAACAGATCGCGAGCGGCGTCCAGGATGCGGCGGCGGGTCGCCTCCCGGTCGCGCTTCCGGTGTTCGCGCTGCTCGCGCTGCTCGGCCTGCTCGACGCTCATCATCGAATCCCGATCCGTCCCCGTATGGATCACCCGAATCGCCCCAGTATCCCCCGAGTTGCAAGTAAACAAGCGTGTACATAGCATATATGCAAAACACAGGTAATTACGTTCCATGGGGGCATGGTGGCTCAAGCGAGCGTGGCGCCGTCGGCGGGGCCGATGGCGCCAGAGCAAGCGAGACCGCAGTACACGCACCGCCAGATCCTGGAGATCCTCTCCGGCCTGATGATGGCGTTGCTGACGTCGATGATCTCGTCCACGGTGGTCAGCACGGCCCTGCCGACCATCGTCGGAGACCTCGGCGGTCAGGACCAGCTGTCGTGGGTGGCCAGCGCCACCCTCCTGACGATGACGGCCTCGACCCCGCTGTGGGGCAAGGTCTCCGACATCATCGGCCGCAAGCTCTCCTTCCAGACCGCGCTCCTGATCTTCGTGGTCGCGTCCGTGGCGGGCGGGCTGTCCCAGAACATCGGCATGCTGATCGCGGCCCGCGCCGTCCAGGGCCTCGGCGCCGGCGGGCTGTCCGCGCTGGCGCAGGTCATCCTCGGCGACATCGTCGAGCCCCGGCAGCGCGGCCGCTACTCCGGGTACATCGGCGCGGTGTTCGGCGTGGCCACCGTCGCCGGGCCGCTGCTCGGCGGGTTCCTCGTGGACGCCGACGGTCTAGGCTGGCGCTGGTGCTTCTACGTCTGCGTGCCCCTCGCGATCGTCGCCTTCGCGGTGATCCAGAAGGTGCTCAAGCTGCCGAAGGTGAAGCGCGACACCCGGATCGACGTGTTCGGGGCGTTCACCATCACCGGCGCGGCGACCGCGGTGATGCTGCTGCTGTCGATGGGCGGCAACCAGTTCGAGTGGGCCTCCACCTGGACGTACGTGCTGGGCGCGGTCGCGGTCGTGCTGGTGGTCGGGGCGGTGTTCGCCGAGCGCGCCGCGCGGCAGCCGATCCTGCCGCCCCGGCTGTTCCGCAACGGGACGTTCGTGCTGACCTCGCTCGGCTCGCTCTGCGTCGGCATGGCGATGTTCGGCGTCATGATCTACATGCCGCAGTACCTGCAGGTCGTCAAGGGACTGAGCCCCACCGCGTCCGGCCTGATGACGCTGCCGCTGGTGGTCGGCATGCTGATCGCCTCCATCGCGTCCGGCCAGCTCGTCACCCGGCTCGGCAAGTACAAGATCTACCCGGCGATCGGCCTGGTGTGCGTGGGCGCCGGGCTGTACCTGCTGTCGCGCCTGCACGTCGACTCGTCGAAGGTGGAGATCGGCGGCGACCTCGCGCTCCTCGGCGTGGGGCTCGGCCTGACCATGCAGATCCTGATCCTCGCCGCGCAGAACGCCGCGAAGATGGAGGACCTGGCGTCCACCACGTCCGGTGTGTCGTTCTTCCGGAACCTCGGCGGCGCGGTCGGCGTCGCGGCGTTCGGCGCGATCCTGAACAACAAGCTGCCCGGCGAGCTCGCCAAGGGCCTGCGCGAGGCGCACCTGCCGATGCCGAAGGGCGGCGGCTCCCTCGGCACCCCCGCCCAGGTGCACGCGCTGCCCGAGCCGTTCAAGTCGATCGTGCTCACCGCGTTCACGCACTCGCTGGAGCACGTCTTCATCTTCGGCGTGCCGGTCGCGGTCGTCGGCCTCATCACGGTGCTGGCGATGAAGGAGCTGCCGCTGCGCGGCAGGGCCGGCACGGGCGGGCAGGCCCCGCAGGCCCCCGCCACCACGCCGGCGGACGCCCAGCCGTCCGCGCCGGTGCCCCCCAATGGCGCCGCCACGGCCGTCGGCAGGCACGCCCGCGGCCACGAACCGGCCGTGGAGCAGCAGCTGGCGTCGGTCGGGGCAGGTGCGGTCCCCAAGGAGATGGCGATGAACGAAATGCCCGCTAACGGCCTGCCGTCCAACGGCACGGCCGCGGCTCCCGGCGGGTCCACGGCGGCCGATCCGGCCGCGCAGGCCCGGCTCCTCGCGCAGCAGAGCGCCTTCGCGCAGGACGGGCTCATGCGGCAGGGCGCGGGCGGCGTCCCCGTCCGCGGCGTGGTCCGCTCCGGCGACGGCGCGCCCGTCCCGTCCGCCGCGCTGACGCTGATCGGGGTGGACGGGCACCAGCTCGGCCGCGCGATCACCCAGGACGACGGCCGGTACGCGCTGCCGACCCCCGGCCCCGGCACCTACGTGCTGATCGCCGCGACCGGGGAGCACGAGCCGCAGGCCGCGACCCTCGTCGTCGGCGACCGCCCGGTCGAGTTCGACCTGATGCTGGCCGGCAACGGCGGCCTCGGCGGGACGGTCCGCAGCGCCGGCGGCAGCCCGATCGCGAACGCGATGGTCGTCGTCACCGACGTGCGCGGCGAGGTCGTCGGGACCGGCCGCACCGACGCGTCCGGCCAGTACGTCTTCAAGGACGTCATGACCGGCTCGTACACGCTCGCGGTCAGCGCCGCGGCGCACCGCCCGGTCGCGCTCCCGGTGGAGGTGGCGGGCGGCGGGCAGACCCGGCTGGACGTCGAGCTGCCCGCGGGCGCCCGCGTCCGCGGAACGGTCCGCAACGACGCCGGCGAGCCGGTCGGCGACGCCCGCGTCACGCTGGTGGACGCGGCCGGCAACGTCGTCGCGATGGCGATCACCGGCCCGGACGGGGAGTACGCGTTCACCGACCTGACCGGCGGCCAGTACACCGTCATCGCGTCCGGCTACCCGCCGGTGGCGAGCGGCCTGTCGCTGGCCGGCGGCGGCCTCGACGACCACGACCTGGAGCTCGGCTACCCCGACGAGTAGGACCGATCCCGGGGCCGCCCGACCGGGGCGGCCCCGGCCGACGCAATCACACGAGCCACGAAACTGGAGTGCGGGTCGTTGATGGATGACAGGCGCGGTCTGCGCGGATCGGTGCGGACCAAGGACGGCTGGGCGGTGCGGCACGCCATCGTCACGGTCACGGACCTGGCGGGCCGGCAGGTCGCGCGGGAGCAGACCGGGGAGGACGGCGTGCTCGCCGCCGGTCCGCTGCCCGCCGGCACCTACACGGTGATCGTCACGGCGATGGGGTTCCAGCCGACGGCGTCGACGCTTATCGTGCACGCGTCCGGCGCGGCGGACCTCGGCACGCTGGTGCTGGCCCGCGCGGGCGGCACCGAGCTGCCGCCGCCCGGCCCGTGGACGATCGACCCGGCGCACTCGAATGTCGGGGCGGTCGCGCAGCACCTCGGGCTGTCCAGCGTGCGCGGCCGGTTCGCCGCGTTCGAGGGGAGCATCGAGATCACCGAGCCGGTGGAGGCGTCCCGGGTGACGGCCCGGATCGAGGCGGCGTCCATCGACACCGGCAACAAGCTGCGCGACGACCACCTGCGCTCGGCCGACTTCCTGAACGTCGACGAGCACCCGGTGGTCTCCTACGAGGGCGAGGGGCTCACCGCGACCGGCCCGGATCGCTGGACGGTGCACGGCCACCTCACCCTGAACGGGGTCACCAAGCCCGTCGACCTGGACATGCTGTTCCTCGGCAGCGGCGGCGACCCGTGGGGCGGGACGCGCGCGGCGTTCCGCGCGACGGCGGAGCTGCGCCGCACCGACTTCGCGATCCGCTACAACCAGATCCTGGAGGCGGGGATCGCGATGGTCGGCGAGAGCCTGAAGGTCGAGCTGGAGATCCAGGCCGTCCAGGGCACCGAGCTGCCCCAGGCCTGACCGACACCCGAACCCGCGGACGCCCGCCGAGGCAGGCGGCGCCCGGCCGAAGCGGACGGCGTCGCCGGAGGCGGGCGGAGCTGCCGGAGGCGGGCGGCGCCCGGACCAAGCGGGTGGCGCTGGCAGAGACGGGCGGCTCCCGGCGGAGGCGGGTGGCGCCGGCGGAAGCAGGCGGCGCTGCCGGAGGCCGACGGCGTCGGCGGCGGTCAGGCTCGTGGTCGGCGGAGTGGCGGGCGTTGTTTTAGGGGCGCGCTCGGCCGGGCGTCTTCGCGTCGCTGGCGGGGCGGGCGTCCAGCTCGGTGGCCGGGAGCCAGTGCGCGGCGGGGTCGTAGTCCAGCCAGCCGTGTTCCCGCGCCGCCGCCGCGAACTCCGCGAGCAGCGCCCGCAGCACCGGATGCTGCTCGCGGGCCCGCCAGATCAGCGACCACGAGTACAGCGGGACGGGATCGGTCAGCGGCACCGACCGGACGTCCGCCGGCACGCCCACGTCCGCCGGCAGCAGCGACACGTGCCCGGGCTCCTCGCGCAGGTGGTCGAGGAAGTAGTCCAGCCCCAGGTTGACCCCGCCGAACTCGCCGGACAGCCCGAACTCGGCCAGGAACCGGTCGAGGAAGTCGAGCTTGCCGATCTCGGCGGGGAACCACACCGTCGTCCCGGCGAGGTCGGCGGGACGCAGCGTCGCCGCGTCCGCCAGCGGATGCGCCTCGCCCATCACCGCCGCCATCGGCGAGAGCCGCACCAGCCGGTGCGCCAGCCCGTCCGGCAGCGGCTCGTCCAGCGCGTGGACGCGGCCGAAGCCCGCGTCGCCGTCACCGCGCCGCAGCGCCGTGACGACCTCGGACAGCCCCCGCTTCAGGTTCGGCTCGATCGGCAGGTCCGGACGGCGCGCGACGACCCGCCGGATCGTCCGCATCGGGTCGAACAGGTGGCCCCACACGTCCAGGCGCAGCGGCCGGTCGTCGCGCCGTGCCGCCACGATCGCGTCGTCCGCCGCCGCGAGCGCGCGCCGCGCCGGCTCCAGGAACCGCTCGCCCGCCGCCGTCAGCCGCACCGAATGCCCGGTGCGGTCGAACAGCCGCACGCCGAGGACGTCCTCCAGCCGCGCGACCCGCTTCGACAGCGCCTGCTGGGTGAGGAACAGCTCGCCCGCCGCGCGCCCGAAATGCAGCTGCTCGGCGGTCGCGACGAACGCCCGCACCTGCGCGAGATCCAGGTCCACGCCGTCCAGCCTGCCCGACGACCGCCGGACGGGCCAAAGCGCGGGCCCGTCAGCGTCCCTTGAGCTCGCGGACGAGGGTGTTCGCGGCGGACCGGGTCGGCGAGCCGGTCACCACGACCTTCCCGTCCCGGATCGGCATGTCGACGCGCGGCAGGGTGATCAGCCGGTCGCGGACCACGAACGCCAGGTCGCGGCCCACGGTCGCGCTGGTCAGCCGCGCGAACGCGTGCCGGTCGACGGGCCGCAGCGTGAGCGCCACGTCGTACCCGGACGTCCCGCGCGACTTCTGCACCCGCAGGTCGGCGACCTTGTGGATCGCGATGCCCTGCGCGAGCCGGTAGCAGGTCACGCCGGCGGCGGCCTGCCCGGTGATCCCGGGCGTCCCGGCCGGGCACTGCCCCGGCGACGCCTGCGTCACCGGGTACACGTGCAGCGGGGCGGCCAGCGTCACCGGCCGCGTCCGCATGGACGATGCGATCATGCCGCCGGTCACCGCGACCGCGGCGATCAGCAGCCCGAGCGTCAACACCATGATCACCAGCGCGGACCGGTGCTGGTCGGCGGCCTGGACCGGCTCCGGGACGGGCCGTTCCCGGTACTCCAGGCCCTGGCGGCGCGCGGCGCGGCTGCGCTTGGTCTCGGCCGCCGCGCGGCGCCGCTGCTCGGCGCGGGCCCGGCGCCGCCGGTCCGCGTCCGGGATCTCGGGCACCGGCAGCACCGCCGTGGCCCGCTCCGGACCGCGCGCCGGCGCCGACGCCGGTTCCGGCCGTTCGGGCGGCGTGAAGCCCACCGCTCGCGCCGGCCGGGCGGGTGGCGGCCCCTCCGGGTCGGGGATCAGCGTGGGGCCGGGCACCGGCTCGAACGGCTCCGTCGGCGTCCGCCCGGTCAGATCGTCCTGCCCGAGCGCCTGAGCAGGCGACAGGACCGCTCCGCCCCGTCCGAACGGCGCGGGCTCGCCGACTCCCGGCGCGTCCTGCGAGGCGTCCTGCGCCGCGCGCGCGGGCGACTCGGCTCGCTGAGCCTGCTCGGGCGAGACGGACGGCATGGGCGCCGTGGCCTGTCCAGGCGGCGCGGCCTGTCCGGGCGGCGCGGCCTGCTCCAGCGGCGCGGCCTGTCCGGGCGGCGCGGCCTGTGGCAGTGGCGCGGTCTGCGCGTCCTGCTCGGGCGAGGTGCCCTGACCGGGTACGGCGGCTTGGCCCAGCGGCGTGGTCTGCTCGGTTGGCGCGCCCGGCTGAGGCTGCTCGCGCGACGCGTCCTGCTCGGGCGGTGTGCTGCGCTCGGGCGCTGCGGCCCGGCCTAGCGGCGCGGTCCGCTCCGCAGAGGCGGCGTCGCGAGCATGCGCGGTCTGCTCCAGCGGCGCGGTCCGCCCGGGCGACGCGGCCTGCTCGGGGGAAGCGGCGTCGTGCGCCTGTGTGGGCTTGTCCGGCGCGTCCTGCTTGTCCGGGGCGCCTTGTTCGGGTGGCGCCGCGTCCGTGGACGGGGCTGACCGCTCGGACGGGTCGAGGAGAGGGGCGGGCGGCGGCGGCCAGGCGAGCGGACGGTCCGGGGCGGCCGCCGGGGGAGGGCTGGGCGGAGCGGTGTCCTCTGCCTGCCGACGACCCTTGTTGCGGCGCGGAACGACCCGCATCGTCACCTCCCCGGGCTGACAAGATCTGCGACAGTCTTTCAGGATGAGACGGTGTCCCGCATCGTGTCGCGGCCGAACCCGGCCAACGATCGCCGATTGCTCATCCCGTGATGAACACTGCCCCGTCCGCACGGTTCCAAAGCGCGGAAAGCCCGCCCCCGCGGTATGCGGGGACGGGCTTTCCGGAACGCTGACGGCGTCAGTGCCCGCCCAGGGGACGGGGCCCCGGACGGTGCGTCAGTCGATGCGCCAGGTGTCGCCGCCGGCGAGCAGCGCGGCGAGGTCGCCCGCGCCCTGCGTCTCGACGGCCTCCTCGACCTGCGCGCGCATCAGCTCGTCGTAGGACGGGCGGTCGACGTTGCGGAAGATGCCGATCGGGGTGTGCTCGAACGCCGGCTGGTCCAGCCGCGACAGCGCGAACGCCATCGACGGGTCCGGGTTCGCGGCGTCGTGCACCGCGATGTCCGACGCGGGGACGTCGGCGACGTTCACCACCTCGAACGAGCCCGACGGCGTCCGGCGCAGGGCCTTCTGCCGGTCGGCGCCGAAGACGATCGGCTCGCCGTCCTCCAGGCGGATCGTGATGTCGTCGCGGACGGCGGCGTCCTTCAGCGGGTCGAACGCGCCGTCGTTGAAGATGTTGCAGTTCTGGTAGATCTCGACCAGCGCGGTGCCGCGGTGCTGGGCGGCGGCGCGCAGCACCGACTGCAGGTGCTTGCGGTCGGAGTCGATGGTGCGGGCGACGAAGCTGCCCTCCGCGCCGATCGCCAGCGACAGCGGGTTGAACGGCGCGTCCAGCGAGCCCATCGGGGTCGACTTGGTGATCTTGCCGGTCTCGGAGGTGGGCGAGTACTGGCCCTTGGTCAGCCCGTAGATCCGGTTGTTGAACAGCAGGATCTTCAGGTTGACGTTGCGGCGCAGCGCGTGGATCAGGTGGTTGCCGCCGATGGACAGCGAGTCGCCGTCGCCGGTGACGACCCAGACCGACAGGTCGGGCCGGGACGTGGCGAGGCCCGTCGCGATCGCCGGCGCGCGGCCGTGGATCGAGTGGAACCCGTAGGTGTTCATGTAGTACGGGAACCGCGACGAGCAGCCGATGCCGGAGATGAACGTGATGTTCTCGCGGCGCAGCCCGAGCTCGGGCAGGAAGGACTGGACGGCCGCGAGGATCGCGTAGTCACCGCACCCGGGGCACCAGCGCACCTCCTGGTCGGTCTTGAAGTCCTTCATCGTCTGCTTCTGGTCGGTCTTGGGGACCAGGGAGAGCAGGCTGCGTCCGTTGCCGTTCACGGCGCCGTTTCCGTTGGTGTCACTCACTGTCGATCACTTCCTGGATGACGTCCTGCAGCTCCTCCGACTTGAAGGGCAGGCCCCGGACCTGGTTGTAGCCGATCACGTCGATCAGCAGCCGGCCGCGCAGCAGCATCGACAGCTGGCCGAGGTTGATCTCGGGGACGATGACCTTGTCGTAGGAGCGCAGCACCTCCGGCAGGTTCGCGGGGAACGGGTTGAGGTGCCGCAGGTGCGCCTGCGCCACGTCGCGGCCCTCCGCCCGGACGCGCCGGACCGCCGCGGAGATCGCGCCGTAGGTGCCGCCCCAGCCCATCACGAGGACGCGCGCCCGGCCGGACGGGTCGTCGACCGCGAGCGGCGCGATGTCGTTGGCGATGCCGTCGACCTTGGCCTGGCGGAGCCGGACCATCGTGTCGTGGTTGGCCGGGTCGTAGGAGATGTTGCCGGTGACGTCGGCCTTCTCCAGGCCGCCGATCCGGTGCTCCAGGCCGGCGGTGCCCGGGACCGCCCAGGGGCGGGCCAGGGTCTCGGGGTCGCGCCGGAACGGCTCGAAGGGCTCCTCGGAGGGGGCCGCGAAGTTCGGTTCGATCTTCGGCAGCGCCGCCACGTCCGGCAGCTTCCACGGCTCGGAGCCGTTGGCGAGGTAGCCGTCGGACAGCAGGATGACGGGGGTGCGGTACTTCACCGCGATGCGGGCCGCCTCCAGCGCCGCGTCGAAGCAGTCCGAGGGGGACTGGGGCGCGATGACCGGGACGGGCGCCTCGCCGTTGCGGCCGTACATGGCCTGCATCAGGTCGGCCTGCTCGGTCTTGGTCGGCAGTCCGGTGGACGGTCCGGCCCGCTGCACGTCGATGACCAGCAGCGGGAGTTCCGTCGCGACGGCGAGGCCGATCGTCTCGCTCTTCAGCGCGATGCCGGGCCCGGAGGTGGTGGTGACGCCGAGCGACCCGCCGAACGAGGCGCCGAGCGCCGCGCCGACCGCGGCGATCTCGTCCTCGGCCTGGAACGTCCGGACGCCGAACCGCTTGTGCTTGGACAGCTCGTGCAGGATGTCGGAGGCCGGGGTGATCGGGTAGGAGCCGAGGTAGACCGGCAGGCCGCTCTGCACGCCCGCGGCGACGATGCCGAGGGACAGCGCGGCGTTGCCGGTGATGTTGCGGTAGAGGCCGGCCTCGTGCTCGGCCGGCTTGACCTCGTACTGCACCGAGAACGCCTCGGTGGTCTCGCCGTAGCTCCAGCCCGCCTGGAACGCGGCGATGTTCGCCTTCATGATCTCGGGCTTCTTGGCGAACTTGCGCTCGAGGAAGCCGATGGTCCCCTCGGTGGGACGGTGGTACAGCCACGACAGCAGCCCGAGCGCGAACATGTTCTTCGCGCGCTCGGCGTCCTTCTTGGAGATCTCGTAGCCCTCGAGCGCGGTCACCGTCATGGAGGTGAGCGGCAGCGCGTGCACCCGGTACTCGGCGAGCGAGCCGTCGGCGACCGGGTCGGCGGCGTAGCCGACCTTGGCGAGGTTGCGCTTGCTGAACTCGTCGGTGTTGACGATCAGGTCCGCCCCGCGGGGCAGGTCCCCGAGGTTGGCCTTGAGGGCGGCCGGGTTCATCGCGACCAGCACGTCGGGCGCGTCGCCCGGCGTGAGGATGTCGTGGTCGGCGAAGTGCAGCTGGAAACTGGACACGCCGGGGAGGGTCCCGGCGGGGGCGCGGATTTCGGCCGGGAAGTTCGGCAGCGTCGACAAGTCGTTGCCGAACGCCGCCGTCTCCTGGGTGAAGCGGTCGCCGGTCAACTGCATCCCGTCACCGGAGTCCCCGGCGAAGCGGATGATGACGCGGTCGAGCTGCTGGACCTGTTTGGTCACAGAGGAAGACCTCCTCGACGCGCAGCACCCGTCCTGGGGGAGGCACCCAGGATCGTGATGCTACTAAGGCTTACCTTCATGGTATGTCCGGGATGGAATGCTGGTCTCGGGGATCGGGCCGCTCAGCGGTACGGCGGCGCCGGGCGTGCGGCCCGGTGCCGTCCGTTCTTCGCCGGCGGCGGCCGTGGTCCGAGAGGCGCGGACCGCGGCCGTCGCTCCGCCCGTCATGTGTGACATCCCGCCCTCGGGGAGGTCATGACCCCGTACTTCAAGGGTTATCACCTCGGGTGGGAGATCACGCGTCCCGGCCGGATTCGGGCAGGTCCTAACCGGTGCTACGAGCCGGACGGGTCCCCGGGTTCACCGCTGAACACAGGGCGCTGGCCAGCCGGCACAGATCGACGTGCAGCCGCCTGACCAGCTGGGCGGGATGGGCCGGGGAGCCGTCGCTCCCCGAGGGCACGGAGTTCACAGCCGCAGTGTAGACAGGCTGAATTTCGTTCTGTTCAACCGGCCCCGGCCCCCGGGGGTAGGGGTTTCAGGGCCGGCCGGTACCGCCCGTCCCGGCGGCGCGGGGCCCGGTCGGGGCACCGGACTTCTTCGGCGCGCCGGACCCGCCGGTGCCCGGCGCGCCGCTCGTTCCGGGCGACGGGGTGCCGGTCGCGCCGCCGGGGGCGCCGGACAGTGTGCTCTTCACCACCGCGCTCCGCTCCTTGTCGAGCTTGGCCAGCAGCGCCTTGACGTCCGCGGCGGTGAGGGCCTCGCCGATCACGCGGGCCTGCGCCGAGTACGGGTAGGAGCCGGGGTGGTCGAGCGCCGACTTCACCCACGTCCGCCAGGCCCGTCCGGCGACGGTGCAGGTCAGCACGAACGACCGGTTCGTCGGCACCGGCGCGGACGCGGTGCAGGACCCGAGCGGGGTGCCGCGGGTGGCGATCGACGCGCGCAGCGCCGCGCGCGCGCCGTCCGGCACCGTGTCCGGCGACGACAGCGTCGCCGGGACGCGCACCGTACAGCCCGCCGGGTTCTGGTCGCAGTTGACGAAGGTGAGCTTGCCGGGGTCGAAGTGCAGGCTCGGGTCGGCGGCGCCGGCGAGCGTCTTCACCCGGGGCCGCAGCCGCGCGAACAGCGCGGCGGGGTTCGGCAGGTCGGCGACGCTGAACCGGGCGGCGTCGGCGCCGGCCGCCTGCACGGCGACCAGCCGGTACGGCGCCGCCGCCGACACCAGGTAGTTCGCGGCCGACGTCCTGATCTTGTAGGCGCGGACGCCGTTCACGGTCTCGGTGGGCGGTTTCGCGGGCGCCTTGGTGAGCGCCTTCGCGATCGCCTGCGCGCCCAGCACGTCCGGGACGTCGAAGCCGGGGACGGCGGCGGGCGCCTTCGACCAGCGGCCCGCGTAGTTCTCGGGGTGCGCGCTCTCGCCCGCGTACTCGCGCCAGAACTGCGTCCCGGCCTTGAGGTAGGTGTCGCCGCCGGCGGCCACGACCTCGGCGGTCAGCGGGCCCGCCGCGAGCGTGCCGATCGCCGATCCCGCCGCCGTGACCTGCACGTCGGCCTGGACGGGGCGGCCGTTCGCGGCGGTGAGCGTGCCCTGGTAGCGGAAGCCGGGGCCGGAGGCGAGCCGGCGTCCCGCCTCCAGCGCCCAGGCCGAGGGCGCGGTTCGCGACGGCTTCGGGTGCGGCTTGCCGGGGGCGTCGTCGTCGGAGATGAACACCACGGCGACGGTCGCGGCGGCCGCCACGACCACGGCGACGCCCGCGCCGGTCGCCA
>NZ_JBEYYT010000059.1:0-33364 GCF_040645715.1 Spirillospora sp. NPDC046719
GCTCCGGGGCCGGTGCCAGGGCCTCCGCCAGGGCCGGTGCCGGGGCCTGCGGCAGGGCCGGTGCCGGGGCCTGCGCCCGCCCCTGCGGGAGCGCCGGACGGGTCCGCCCGCTGACCGGCGGCCCGGCCGACCGGGGGCCGGAAGGCGGGCGGTTCGGGCGGGTTGCTTAGGGTTGGGGGCATGCGCCTCTACGACCATCGCACCGGGCAGGCCGAAGAGGTCCCGCCGGGGCGGGTCCTGCGCGTCCAGGTCCTCGAAGGGGCCGGGCACCGCGCCCTCGTGGTCGCCGACCTGCTGCGGCGGGTCGCCGAACGCGCCGGGCGCGGGGTCCCGGTGGCGTGCTCGCCGGACCTGTCCGTCCACGACCGCGACTGGACGGACTACAACATCGCGCCGTTCGAGCTCCTCAGCTGGGACGCGCCGCCGCCGGAGGCCGACCTCTACATCGCCTCCTCGACGAACGTCGACGTCGCCGGGCACTGGGTGCTCGTCCCGCACGAGACCGGCGACTGGTACTCGGTCATGGCGAACGCGTCCATGGACCCCCTCGCGGCGCGGCTGGCGATGCTGGAGGTGCCGTACCGCGACCCGCTCGTACTGACGGCGTCCCGGTTCATGACGGCCGCCGCGCGGCTGGACGCGTGGCGGAGCCTCGTCGCGGGGTGGGCGCGCAGCCCGGGGCGCCCGATGGACCGCGACTACGCCCGCAAGGCGGAGCGCGCGCTCGGCAACGACCTGGACAGCCCGGCCGCGCTGGCCGTCCTCGACGAGATCGCCGCGGACCCGGACGTCCCGCCGGGCGCGAAGCTGGAGACGTTCATCCACCTCGACCTGACGCTGGCCCTAGGCCTGGTCTCCGCCATCGGCGCCGCCTAGCCGAGCCGTACACCGGCACCGCCGTACACCGCCCTCAGTCGTGCACCTCCAGGAGGGTGCCGTCGGCGAGGAGGTAGGCGATCGAGCGTTCGAACACGTACGCCGTCCCGCCACCGGGCTGCTCGAACCACGGCACCGCGGTTCCGGTGAGGGCCTGCAAGGGGCGCAGTAGCCGGTACACGTGGTACTCGCGTTCCTGCCAGTCTGCGGGCAGCGAGCGTTGGGGGAACGGTGTGCGCGCGGCGTAGGCGGTGTTCCCGCCGTGGCCTCCGTAGCGGTCCACCTCGGTTCCTGCGGGAAGCTCGGTGATCTGACGGTCGCGCAGGAGAGAGAGCGGCGGCTCCCCCTTCAACGGCTGGATCTTCGGGATCTCGATGGTCTGCTGCTGCGGCACCACCATGAGCAGGCTGCCGAGGAGATACGCGGCGGCCTGTTCCCCGTCGTCGAAAGCGGCCTGCCGGGTCCGTTCACCGTGGTCGAGGTGGAAGACCGTCCAGCCCGCCTTCTCCTGGACGAGGCACCACGCCCCGTCCTCCTCGCCGCGGAGCCGGTAGCGCGCACGATCGACCTGCAGGGCGTCCAGACGGTTCTGGAGGAGGGCGAGCCACTGCTCCGGCTCGGGCTCCGTCCGGATGCCGCGCGGCGCGGTGCGCCCCATCGCGGCGGCGCTCGCCGCGTCCATCGCATCGTCGCCGACGGCCGGGACCGCGAACCGGCGCGCGCGGATGTGCGCGACCAGGTCCGGCTCCGGCGGGACGCCGTGCTCGCGCAGGTAGTAGCCGACCGCCCCCGACCACACCCACGCGCCGTCGGTGTGGAAGGTGAGCGGGACGCGCTCGCCGCGCGACGGATCGAGCAGGTCGGGGGCGCTCGACCGGGCCGCCATGACGGTCGGCGCGCCCTCCAGGTACCGGACGACCCGCTCGGCCTCCTCCGGCGGGACGGGCGGGCGCGACACCTCGGGCGGGCCGCCGTCCGTCCCGGCCCGGTCGAACACGCGGGCCTTCCGCACCGGGCTCTCGAACCGCGTCGGCTGCGGGGGCGCGACCGGCGCGGGGCCCAGGCGCCGCGCCATCCACTCCGGGACGTCCCGGCGCGGGAGCCGCTCCAGCTCGTGCCGGACGTCGTCCGCGGACGGCTCGGAAGCCCAGCGGGGCTCCTCGTCATAGGTGAAGCTCGCGCGGCACCGGGCGTCGCCGTCCCCGTACACGACCTCGACGTCGATCCGGGACCACGTGGCGCCCTGGAACGCGTGGGTGCCGGCGCGCAGCCGGTCGAGCAGCCCGGCCGCGGCGGCGGGCGGCGCCCAGGACGCGGTCGTCCCGTCCGCCTTCCGCACCGTCATCGGCGGGAACTCCACATGCCCGCCGACCGCCTGGTAGTGGCCGGAGATCCGCTCCCAGAACGGCGGCGCGTGGTCGGCGACCAGCACCGTGAACGGGCCCGCCAGCAGCTCCGTCTGCTCGACCGGGTCCAGCGGCGCCGGGACGGGCCGCTCGGCGGGCTCGGCCGGTTCCCGGCCCTCCAGCCGGTCGCGCAGCCAGCCCGGGACGTTCGCGCCGTCGCGCGGCATCACGATCTGGTCGCGCCGCCACGCCTCCACGGGCGCGGGCGGGTCCCACCCCGGGTCGAACGCGTCGTTGTAGAGGAACAGCGACGCGGCGGGCTCGACGATCGCCAGCATCGAGAACCAGGTGCCCTGCTCCGACAGGTAGTGCGCGCGCCGCAGCTCCACCAGCAGGGCCGACAGCTCGTCCGGGACGACCTCGGCGGGCACCACCGCGTTCTCGCCGGTCAGCATCGTCAGGGTCACGTCGCTCGCCACCACGGTCGCCGCGCACCGCAGGTCGATGCGGCGCCAGCGCGGCGGCGCGGTCTGCCGCGCGAACCGGACGATCCGCTCCTCGATCTCCGCGATCCGCTCGCTCTGCCCCGTCACCCGCGCGTCCCCTCATGTGATCCCGATGGAACCTGAGCGGCAGGTTAACCGCACGGATCGGTCCATTGCGGCGGGACCCGGCGTCACGGACGCTCGGGTGCATGGCCGTCGAGGCGCCCGGAGTCCCCTGGGACGTGGGCTAACGTCCTATGTCGTGTCCACCGATGCCCCCGAATCAGCGGCCCCCGCGCCGCCCGGCCGGCCGGCCGCCGCGCGGCGCCGCCGCCGCGCCCGCGTCCTGATGGCGACGATCACCGCGGTCGCCGTCCTGCTGTGCGCGGCGGTCGGCGGCGTCGGCTGGTACTTCGCGGGCGTCGCCACCGAGGTCGACCACTCCGCCGAGTACCCGTTCACCATCGAGGACGTCTCGGACGGCACCGTCACGCTCCCCCGCGAGCCCGAGACGGAGCGCCCCGGCACGTGGGCGCTCGTCTGGAAGCACGGCGGCCGCGCCCTGCTCGGCCCCGTCGTCGGCGGCGGCGAGGACCACGTCGTCCGGAAGGTGCTGTCGGTCTCCCACGGGACGCCCGTCAAGGGCGCCGCGGCCGGCATCGACCACTGGGTGTACTCCGGCGACCCGCGGTCGGCGCTCGGGCTCGACTTCAAGGACGTCACCTACCCGACCGAGCTCGGCGCCATGCCCGCGTGGCTGCTGCCCGGGTCGTCCCCCAAGAACACCTGGGTCATCGCCGTGCACGGCCGCAACGCCGACAAGGCCGAGACGTTCCGCGCCATGCGGACCGTCCAGGGCCTCGGCCTGCCCATGCTGTCGATCGCGTACCGCAACGACGTCGGCGCGCCGAAGTCCCGCGACCACAAGAACCACCTGGGCGACACCGAATGGAAGGACGTCGAGTCCGCCGTCTCCTACGCGCGCGCGAACGGCGCCACCGGCGTCGTCCTGTACGGATGGTCGATGGGCGGCGCGATGGTGATGACGGCGCTGCGGCACGACCCGTCGTTCGTCCGCGGCGTCGTCCTCGACTCCCCCGTCATGGACTGGAACGCCACCCTCGACAAGCAGGGCGACGCCCGCCACCTGCCGGCGTTCGTCACCAGCGTCGCCAAGACCGTCCTCGAACGGCGCATCGGCATCGACCTGAAGGACTACGACCAGCGCCGCTACGCCCCCAAGCTGCGCACGCCGACCCTGCTGTTCACCACCGCCGACGACGCCACCGTCGCCAACGGCCCCGCGTTCACCTTCGCCCGGACGGCGCCGCCCGGCATGGTCACCCACATCGCGGCGCAGGGCGACCACACCGAGGCGTGGAACGTCGACCCGTCCGCCTACGAGACCGCCCTGCGCCTCTTCCTCACGAAGGTCCGCTGACCACCAGCAGCGTCTTCCCCGTGGTCGCGCGGGACTGGATCGCGGCATGCGCGTCCGCCGCGTTCTGGAGCGGGAACCGCTGCCCGATCACCGGGCGCAGCCGTCCGGCCGCCGCCTCCCGCAACGCGCTCCGCGCCGCGTCCCGGATCTCCTGCGGCGACGGCTTCGGGTGCATGAGCGCGACCTGCCGCGCTTGCGCCGCCTCCTCCGGGACGCCGGCCCACTCGCCGCTCGCCAGCCCGAAACTGACCATCCGTCCGCCCGCGCGGAGGAGCGTGAACGCCTCCCGCGCCACGTCCCCGCCGACCCCGTCGAACACCACGTCCACCGGGCCTACGCCCTCGCTCCAGCCCGGCTCCCGGTAGTCGACCGCCTCGTCCGCGCCGAGCCGCAGCGCCGTCTCCGTCTTGTGCGGCCCCCCGGCCGCCGCGACCACCACCGCGCCCTCCGCCTTCGCGAGCTGGACGAGCAGCGTCCCGACCCCGCCCGCCGCGGCCTCCACCAGCACCCGCTCCCCCTTCGCCGGACGCGCCGCCCGCATCATCAGCGTCGCCGTCCGCCCATCGGCCAGCAGCGCGACCGCCTCGTCCAGCGGCAGCCCGTCCGGCACCTCGAACAGGCCCTCCGCGTCCGCCACCGCCAGCTCCGCGTACCCGCCGCTGCCCTTCAGGCTGCTCACGACCCGCCGCCCGACCAGACCCGGATCGGCCCCCGGACCCACCGCCGCCACCGTCCCGCCGACACCGTTCCCCGGGACCATCGGGAGCCGCGGCGCGAACGGCTGCGGCCCGTTCCCGGCCCGCATCTGCGTCTCCACGAAGGTGACATTCGCGTACTCCACCGCGACGAGCACCTGCCCGTCGCCGGGCACCGGATCGGGCGCCTCCCCCGGCACCAGCACCTCCGGACCACCGAACTCCCTCAGCCACACCGCACGCACAGCGCCCCTCCGTTCACGATTCGTCCCTCCAGCATGCAACCTCAACCAAGATCGAGGTCAACGCCCCGCAACGAATCCCTTTTCTCGCCACACCCATCTCTGTAAGCTTTCGCGCGTATTCCGCCCCGTTGTCGGCTGCCGCTCAGGGATGGCGATGCGCGCCCGGTTGGTCCGTTCCTCCCCGCCGCGGCTCCAGCGCGCCGCGATTCCGCTCGCCGCCGCCGTCCCGCTCGCGCTCCTCACCGGCTGCGGCGCGTCCCACCCGTCGTCCGGCGCCCTCAGCCCCGAAGGCACCTTCGACACCGGCGGCGCCGCCCCCGCCACCGCCGCGCCCGCCCCGTCCGCCGTGCCGACCGCGCAGCTCTACAAGACGGTCATCGAGCGCTACCGCGCCTACCAGGCCGCCTACAAGCAGGCCTACGCCACCAACGACCCCAGCGGCCTCCCCGCCGTCGCCATGGACCCCCTCCTCGCCCAGCTCACCAAGGACATCGAGTCCACCAAGGCCAAGGGCGAGATCTGGCGGTTCACGAAGACCCTGAATCCGCGCGTATACGCACGGTCGACCGACGGCACCAAGGTCTACGTCGTCGATTGCGTGCGCACTCTCGGCGGCTACCGGTACTCCGCGACGACCGGCAAACGCACGGGCGGCGGGAGCGGCGGCGCCTACGTCTATCGGACGACGCTCCAGTACGACTCAGGCACCTGGAAGGTCGCCGCCACGGCCCGCGACGGCGCATGCTGACGCCTCGTTCAGCGAAGGACACGTGATGTCTCCTCGAAACCCGATCAGACGCAGAGCCGCTCACTGCGCGATCGCAGCGTCGACGGCTCTGGTCCCCTCCGTCTTCGTGTCCTCGGCCGCCATGGCCGCGGGCTGCACGGGGCCTGCGGGACATATCGACTGCAACCTGACCGGTGTGATCGGCGGCGGGTCCGGCGGAGGAGGCGGATCGGGAGGAGGCGGAGGAGGCGGAGGAGGCGGCTCCGACGCGGCTCCGCCCCCCATCGACCTGAACCCCAACCAGGGCATCGGCGTCGCTCCCGTACCCGGCGGCGCGGCTCCGCTCGCACCGGCGCCGCCCAACACCTTCCTGCTTGTGCAGCACGCCATGGACACCGCGGTCTTCCGCGCCCCGACGGTGCACACCGCCCCGGCCGACAAGACGTACGTGCGCGTCCGCACCTCACTGTGGGTGACCGGATTCGATCCTGTGCACACGGAACCGATCACGGTCGGAGCACAGACCGTCCAGGCCGAAGCGACGCCCGAGTCCGTCGTCTGGAATCTCGGCGAGAAGCAACTGACCTGCGGCGCCGGCGACGGCAAAGAGGACAAGGCCTGCAGCTACACCTATCAGCGGTCGTCGGCGGCACAGCCCGGCGGCTCGTACAAGATCACCGCGACCGTCACATGGACCGTCCATTGGACGTGCACAGGTGACGATTGCCAGGGTGCCGGCGGCGCCCTCGCTCCGCAGCAGCAGACCTCGGTGCCCACGCCGCTCGTCGTCGACGAGATCCAGACCACCACCGGCCGGTGACGCACCAACCGCAAGGCTGGAAGGTTCCCGGCTACATCGAGATCGAGGAACTCGGCTCGGGGGCGCAAGGGGCGGTCGTTCTCGCACGGCACGAGACGGGCGGGCCGGCGGTCGCGATCAAGTACCTGGCCGGGGACCTTCTAACGAGCACCACCGCTCGGGACACTTTCCGGAGCGAGGCGGAACTCCTCCGGCGGGTCGTCGATCCTCATGTGGCCCGCTTGTTCTACTACGTGGAGTATCCGCAGGGAGCCGCGATCGTCCTCGAAGCGATTCCCGGACGGTCGCTCCGGCGAGTGCTGGATGAACACGGCGAGCCGCTCGTGCCGGAAGCCGCACTGACGACGTTGAAGGGCTCACTGCTCGGTTTGGCGGCGGCACATGCGGTGGGTGTCGTCCATCGCGATTACAAGCCGGCGAACGTCCTCGTCCAGGACGACGGCCAGAGCAAGCTGATCGACTTCGGCATCGCCGTCCTGACCGGCCAAGGGGGCCACGCCGGAACACCCGCGTACATGGCACCCGAGCAGTGGGACGGGGAGCCCGCCACTCCGGCGACGGACCTCTATGCGGCGACCTGCGTGTTCGTGGAATGCGTCACCGGACGGAAGCCTTTCCCGGGCACGACCCTGGAAGAGCTCCGGACACAGCACGCGCATGCGCAACTACCCCTGGAGCAACTGCCCGAGCCGCTGCATCCGCTCGTCCAACGTGGGCTGGCCAAGAGCCCTTCGGAGCGAACCTGGAACGCGCTGGAGTTCGTGAGCGAACTCGAAGCGCTCGCCGTGCGCGAGTACGGACCGGATTGGGAGCGGAGAGGCGCGATCGCGCTCGGCGCCCTTGCGGCGAGCGTCGCGGCGGCCGTGCCCCTGGCCATGCTCGGCGGCGCGGTGCTCGCCCATGGCGCGTCGTCGACAGGGATCGGCGCGGTGGCCTCGGGGGCCGCCGGCCATGCCGCAGCGGGCGTCATGCATGCGGCGGCGTCGGCGGATACGGCGGCGACGACCGGCGCCTCGACGTCCAAGGGCGTACTCGCCAAGCTCGGCGGAACGAAGGGCGCGACGGCGATCGCGGGCGTCGGCGTGGGCGGAGCCATCGCGGCCTGGGTGTTGTGGCCTGCGGGGCCAGGCGTCGGAGGGGAGAGCCACGGCGGCATCCATGCCTACTGGACTCACCCGGGCGTCCTGGTCGGCCAGCCCGACATGCCCGCGTCGGAAACCCCTTATATGGACCTGAAGCTCGAGGTCACACCGGCGAGAGTGAAGCCGGGGACGACTCTCCGGCTGGTCGAGCACTTCCACGCACGCACGCCGTCCGGCGGCAAATACCTGCCCGGAGGCCGCCGCCAGTGCTTCGGCGAGAAGACCAAACGTACTGACGTCGAAGGCAATTACAGTTTCGGATGGCATAACGAAGGGGGGCCGGCATATGGCAAGGACCTCTTCTTCTACAGGATCCCGCCGGCGGAGCGGCACGAGCTTCCCACCGGAACAGGCGCCGTCCCCGTATCCGCAAAGAGCAAGATCACTAATAGATCTGAGCCGTACGTCCCCTCCGAGTGCGCTTTCATGAGCAGCTGGACCCAGACCTTCACGCTCAAGGTGCCGAGGAAGGACGTCCTCGCGCCTGGGAAGTATCTGGTCACGCCGATCGGCCCGATGCGGATCACCGGTACGAGGGCCGGGGTGTCGCAGGAGGCGATGGGGACGGTCAACGAAGGGTCCGCACCCGTGATCCAAGTGCTGGACGGGTGAGCGGGCAAGCCCGGCCTCAGGGGGCGGGCTTCGGGGCGGGGACGCGGGTCGGTGATCGTTGTGGTGGCTCGCGGGACAGGCGCTATCGTGGCGCGGACGTCCACAGTTAGGGTCCTGGTGTTGCTCTCCCCTGTTCTCGGCCGCCTCAGGTTCGGGCCGGTGCGCGCCGCGGTGGCGGGTAACCGGTCGTTCTCGGTGCTGCTGCTGGCGGGGATCGTGCTGCGGGTGTTCGTGGTGCTGGGGTTCCCGCCCGCGCTGTGGTTCAACGACAGTTTCGACTTCCTGCGGATCGCGGACGGCCCGTTCCCGCATCCGCTGCGGCCGTCCGGTTACGGGCTGTTCCTGTGGGGGCTGAAGCCGTTCCACAGCCTGGCGCTGGTGACGGCGGTCCAGCATGCGGCGATCGTGGGGATCGCGGTCGTCGGGTATGCGGCGCTGGTCCGGAACTTCGGGGTCCGGCGGTGGGTCGCGGCGCTGGCGGTGGCGCCGCTGCTGCTGGACGCCTACCAGGCGGAGCTGGAGCATCTGGTCCTGTCGGACACGGTGTTCACCGTGCTGATCCTCGGGGCGATGCTGCTGCTGGCGCGGCCGGGTGGGGCCGGATGGCGGCGGGCCGGGCTGGTGGGGGCGCTGCTGGGAGTGGCGGCGGTCACCCGGACGGTGGGGGTTCCGCTGTTCGTGATCGCGCTGCTGTACCTGCTGCTGAGGCGGGCGCGGTGGACGTCGTTCGCGGCGCTGGCGGCGGCGTTCGTGCTGCCGCTGGGCGGGTACGCGGTGTGGTTCCACTCCGATTACGGCCGGTTCGGGATGACCGGGGTGGACGGGATCTTCCTGTGGGGGCGGACGTCGACGTTCGCGGACTGCGACAGGCACACGCCGCCGGCTGACCTGGCGCATCTGTGCCCGTACGGGTCGCCGGACGAGCGCCCCGCGGCGTCGCACCAGATCTGGGTGGAGAACTCGCCGACGGGCTGGACGAACGGGAAGCCGTTCGACGAGAGGACCAACGAGCAGGCGCAGGAATTCGCGTTGTGGGCGATCCGGACGCAGCCGCTCGATTATGTGAAGGCCGTTTCCTACGACTTCTTCGTGCGGACGTTCTCGTGGAAGCGGCACCGTTATCCGACCGTCGGGACGGAGGCGCGGTATCACTTCCCGACGCGGCCGTGGGCGCAGGGGGAGAAGCCGCTGCCGTTGATCGGCGGAGGTGACCGGGTCTCGGTGGTCCGGGAGTACGGGCACGGGTCGGGGCGGACGCATATCGTCGATCCGTTCGCGGGCTGGCTGCGCGCGTACCAGAAGCAGGTGTTCGTGCGCGGGACGATGCTCGGCGCGGTGCTGCTGGCGGGGCTCGCGGGGCTGCTGCTGCGGCGGCGCGGGCGGCGGCGGGAGATCGCGCTGCTGTGGGTGACGTCGGTGACGCTGCTGGCGATCCCGCCGGTCACGGTGGACTTCGACTACCGGTACATGCTGCCCGCGGTGCCGTTCGCGTGCTTCGCGGCGGCGCTGGTGTGGGGGCGGCGGAAGGCCGCGGACGGGCCGGGGGCCACGCGGGCGGAGCTGGAGAAGGCGGAGGTCCAGCCGGCCAAGGCCTGACGGCCGCACGAAGATCGTCGCGGGTATTGCGCCCGCACCGGGCTATACGTGAGACTCCTTCACATTCTTGCTGAGGGAGGCCCCGTGGCGCGCATCCGGTTCGACGTGCTGTTCGGCGTCCTGGTCCTGACCGATGTGCTGCGCGTCTTCCTGCCGTCGCTGATCACGCTGGTCGGCAGCGCGGGCGAGACGCCGGCCGAGGTGATGGGCGCGTACGCGCTGTCGTGGTTCGTCGCCGCGTTCCTCACGGTGCCGCTGGCGCGGCTGGTCCCGGCGCGGCGGCTGGCGCTCGGCGGCGGCGCGGCGCTGATCGTCGCGCGGATCGCGCTGCAGGCCACCGACGGCGGCGACCCGCAGCTCTACACCGCGAGCATCGGGCTGCTCGCCGGGCTGGTCTGGCTGGTCGCCACCGCGATGAGCACCCGGGACACGGCGCCCGCGATGACGGGTTTCGTGGCGGGCCTGGCGGTGGCGACGGCACTGCAGGCGGCGATCGAGGGCATCGACCTCGTATGGCGGGCGGGCATCGTGCCGTGGATCCCGCTGCTGGTCTACCTCGCGCTGTTCGCCGTGGCGCTGGCGCGGCACCGGGAGGCGGACGGGGAGCCGGCGGCACCCCGGGCGTGGCTGGGCGCCGGGCTGTCCGTGCTGCTCTGGGGCGTCTACACGGGCAACCCGGGGCACGCGCAGGCGAGCGCGGGCTGGTCCGGCGGGGTCGCGGCGGCGCTGATCGCCGCGGTGGCGGTGCTGTCGGTGGCGGTGGCGGCGCGCCCGCGGTTCTGGACGCGGCACCCGCTCGTCCCGGCGGCCGGGCTCGTGCTGTCGGCGCTGGGGTTCGCGGCGGGACGGGCGACGGTCGGCGGCGTGCACGGCGTCTCGCCGGGCTGGACGGTCGGCGCGCAGGTCCTCGGGCAGCTCGCGCTCGCGGGCTGCCTCGGCTGGGCGGCGCGCGTCCCCGGCCCGGACCGTCCCGGCCGGCGCGGGACGGCGATGGCGGGCGGCTGGCTGCTGTTCGTCGTGCTGATGTTCGCCTACTACTCCGCCTACGACCTGGGCACGCCGAACCGCTGGGTGCCGGTCGTGACCGCGCTCGGGACGGCGGCGCTGGCCGTCCGGGCACCCCGCGCGGCGGAACCGCGCGGGGTCGGCGCGTGGGCGGCGGGCACGGCGGTGGTCGCCGTCGTCGCGGTCGCGGCGGTCCCGCTGTGGCGGGACACCGGGCCGAAGTGGCGGCCGGTGGACGACGGCGGGCTGCGGCTCGCCGCGTACAACCTGCGGATGGGCTACGGCCTGGACGGCACGATGACCGTCACCCACCAGGCGGACGCGCTCCGCAGACTGCGGCCGCACATCGTGGTGCTCAGCGAGGTGGACCGGGCGTGGATGCTGAACGGCGGCCGCGACTCGCTCCGGCTGATCGCCGAGCGGCTCGGGCTCCGCGCGGTCTGGGCGCCCGCGGGTGACGAGGTGTGGGGCGACGCGGTGCTCACCGACCTGCCGGTCACGTCCGTCCGGAACACGCCGCTGGTGAAGGGCGGCCCGACCGGCGCGGAGGCGCTGCGCGTGGGGGTGCGGTGGAAGGGCCGCGACCTCACGGTGATCGCGACGCACACGCAGCCGCCGGACGGCTGGACGGACCTCGGGCAGGCCGAGCAGCTCGCCCGGCTGGCCCGGGAGGCGGCGCGCGGCGGGCGGCAGGTCGTAATGGCGGGCGACATGAACCTGGAGCCCGGCAGTGCGCCGTGGCGGGTCCTGCTCGGGGCGGGGCTGATCGACGCGCTCGCCTCGGCGCGGCCGTTCGCGACGTTCCCCGCCGCGCCGCGTCCCGTCCAGCAGATCGACCAGGTGCTCGTCACGCCGGAGCTGACCGGGCGCGACCAGGCCAACGAGCCGGTGGCCTACTCCGACCACCGCCCGATCGCGGTCACCCTCGACGTGAAATGAGTACCTGAGCGGATGCCGCCGCGTCCGCCGGGCCGCGAGCATGAGCGCATGCGCCGACTCGTGATCGTCCTGTCCGCCGTCGCCCTCGCCTTGGCGGGCTGCGGCGGGGCGCCGTTCCCCGCGTCCGGCGCCAGTGCCGAGGACAGGGCGGTGGAAAGCGCGCGCGACGCCGCCGACAAGGCGGGCGACAGGCTCTACAGCTCGCGGGTCTGGCCGGCCCGGGACGTGGCGCACCGGGCCGCCGGCCTCGACGGCGTCGAGGTCATGAAGGTGACCGGCACGTCGACCGCGGGCAGGGGCATGAGGCTGGTCTTGCGCACCTCGGGCACCGGCTCGGCCTGGGGGGAGAGCGAGCCGGTGACGGTGACCCGCTGCTTCGAGCTGTCGTTCTCCACGACGACCGAATGGCACCGCTACGGGACGCGCGAGGTGACCTGCCCGCCGGGCGCGCCGATGGCGTTCGAGCCCTGGCCGCAGACCCCGCGCATCCCGGACGAACGGCTGGCGAGGGCGCTGCCGCGCGTCCCGTCCGGCGGCACGGTGGACGAGGCGGAGGTCCGCGCGGCGGTCGCGTCCCTGCGCCTGGACCCGAAGATCGGCGTCGACGTCCGCAAGGAGGGGAAGGTGGTCGGCGTGGCGCTGACCGCCCGTCCCCACCCCTACCTGGACGACGCGCTGGACTGCACGCTCGCCCGCGTCGCGCCGGGCCGGACCAGCACGTGGACGCCGAGCCGGGCGCAGCGGACGCCGGGCGAGGGCGGCTGCGACGCGGGGAGCGCGATCCACCCGCAGCCGCCGCCGCACTAGAGGTCGAGGTCGTCGGGGTGCTCGGCGAGGTGCTCCCAGAAGTCGACGTAGGCCTGCTCGTGCATGATGCCGAGCTTGAGGATGCGGGCCCGTGAGGTCAGCCTGACCTCGTCGGACGGGTCGAGGGCGGCGCGGCGCTCGCGGTAGTCCGCGAGCCAGCGGCGGTGCAGCGCGGCCTGCTCGCGGGCCAGCGCGACGACGTCCGCGGGGTCGCCGAGGTCGGCGAAGAACAGTTTCAGCTGCGCGGGGTCGCGGGTCTCGATCCGGGGGCCGCCGGGGTCGGCGAGCCAGCGGCGCAGCGCGGCGCGGCCGGCGCCGGTGAGGTGGAAGACGCGGCGGCGGCGCCCGCCCTCCTCGGTCTCCTCGCGGAGCAGCCCGTCCTCGGCGAGGCGGGCGGGGATGCGGTAGAGCTGCGCGTGCGGGATGGGCCAGAACGGCTCGACGCTCTCCTCGACGCGCGCCTTCAGCTCGTAGGGCGTCATCGGGCCGTGCCGGGCGATCAGCCCGAGCACCGCGCACGCCTGCACGCCGGGTTCCTCCATGCGCCCTCCCCTCGATCGCCGGCGCCTTGACACCGTCTCACTGAGACCATATCGTCCATACCGTTGAGACGGTATCACTGAGACCATGGGAGACCGCATGGACGTGCACCCCGAACTCGCCGGGATCCTCGCCGGGATGGCGCCGAGGCCGGACGACCCGCTCGCCGACATCGAGGCGACGCGCGCCGGGTTCAAGGCGCTGATGGCCCCGCTGACGCGGCCCGCCGACGGCACCGTCCTCATCGAGGAGACGACCGTCCCGGGGCCGGACGGCAACACGGTCCCCGTGCAGATCCTGCGGCCCGCCGGCGCCGCGCCCGGTCCGCTGCCCGCCGTCCTCTACATCCACGGCGGCGGGTTCAGCTACGGCGAGCTGGACGGCCCCAGCCCGATGGCCCGCGACGCCTGCACCGAGACGGGCTCGCTCGTCGTGAACGTCCACTACCGGCTGGTGCCGGAGCACCCGTTCCCCGCCGGATTCGAGGACTGCTACGCCGTCCTGTGCTGGCTGGCCGCGAACGCCGCCCGCCTGGGCGCCGACCCGGCGCGGATCGCCGTGGCGGGCGCGTCGGCGGGCGGCTGCCTGTCCGCCGCGCTGTCCCTCGCGGCCCGCGACCGGGGCGGCCCCGCCCTCGCGTTCCAGACCCTGCTGATCCCCTGCCTGGACGACCGGCTCGACACCCCGTCCGCCCACCGGATCACCGACCCGCGCCTGACCAACCGCGCCAAGCTCCGCGCGATGTGGGACGCCTACCTCCCGCCCGGAGCCGTCTCCCCCTACGCGGCTCCGGCGCGGGCCGGCGACCTGTCCGGCCTGCCGCCCGCCTACGTCCTGACCTGCGGGCTCGACCCGCTGCGCGACGAGGGCCTGGACTACGCGCGGCGGCTGATGGAGGCGGGCGTCCCGGTCGAGGTGAAGGACGTGCCGGGCGCGTGGCACCTGTTCGAGGCGTCCGCACCGGGCACCGGCCTGGCGCGGCGCACCACCCGGCACTGGCTCGCGGCGCTCCGCACCGCGCTCGCGGCCCCGCTCGACACGCCGCTCGACACGCCGCTCGGCGCGGCGGTCACGTCATGAGCCGAGGCGGGCGGCGGCGACCTTCTTCGGGACGACCATCCGCCACGCCTCCATGACCAGCTCGCGCATCTCGGGCTCGTCCAGCGCCGCCGTCCACGCCTCGACCCAGTTGAACCGCAGGTCCGACTCCCCCGGCAGCCGGAACTTGCCCGGCTCGGACGCGACGAGCGCCGCCCGCTCCTCCTTCGGGAACGCGAACCCCATCACCGTCTCGTCCCGCGAGAACGCCACGTAGACGATCGAGCCGACGCGGAACTTCACCCGGTCCCTGATGAGGTGCTCCGACGTGCGGGGCAGCGTCACCGCCAGCGCCCGCACCTGCCCGACCGTGATCACGTTGACCTCCCATGGCCATCGCCGGAAAAGTATCACCGACCCCCGCCCCGCACTTGATGATCTTGTTACATTGGCGGGGCGGCGCGACGCCGGACGTCGAGGGGACGGGGAACGTGAGCGAACTGGTGCGCTGGCAGACCGAGCACGGCAGCATCGTCGTCGAGAGCGACGACGACGACCCCGGCATGGACGCCGTCTCCCGCGGCGGCGACCTGATCGGCACCGCCACCGCCAAGCTCGAGGACTCGTTCCAGCAGGTCCGGGACGCGGCGGAGGCGGCGCTCGCCGCGCTGCGCGGCGGCGACCTCAAGCCCGACGCGGTCGAGCTGGAGTTCGGGGTCAAGCTGAACGCCGCCGCCGGCGCCGTCATCGCGAAGACGACCGTGGAGGGCCACCTGAAGGTCAAGATGACCTGGGGCGAGCCGAAGGCCGCCGCCGGGGAGGAGTAGGTGGGCGACTGGCAGTGGCGCGCCTGGGTCGGGACGCCCGGCGCGGGCAAGCTCGGCGCGGCGTTCCTGGTCACCCCCACCCGGCTGCTGACCTGCGCACACACCGTCACCGGCCTGGACGACCCGCGCGTCGGGTTCCCCGGCCTCGCCGAGGACCTGCCCGCCCGGGTCGTCGCGTCCGGCGGCTGGCGGAGCCCCGGCGACGTCGGCGACGTCGCGGTGCTGGAGCTCGAGGAGCCCGTCCCGTTCGAGCCGGCGGCGCTGGCCGACCCCGACGACGCCGGCGGGCTCGCCGCGGGCGGCCGCGAGTTCGGCGTGTACGGGTTCCCCGCGCGCAAGGACGACAACGAGCGGCACGCCACCGTCACGACGGGCCCGCACCTGCTGACCCGCAACGAGTGGTGGGAGATCCGGACCGTCCACGGCGTCCCGCTGGAGAAGGGGTACAGCGGGTCCGCCGTCTACGACATCGCGACCGGCGAGGTCATCGGCATGGTCACCGACGCCGAGCTGCGCGGCGGCCGCGCCGGGATCGGCTGGATGCTCCCCCTCTCCCGCCTCCGCGCCCACTGGGAGCCGCTCGACGACCTGCTGCCGCTGCGCTGGCTCACCGGGACGGCCCGGAGCGACCTGCGGGCGCTGCTGAAGGACGTGCCGTTCACCGAGGCGCTCGCCGCCGACCTCGAACGCGCCGTCGGCCGCCGCCCCCGCGAACGGTTCGGCTCCGCGTGGGCGTCCGTCCGCTACGTCGCCGAGGGCTTCCCGGAGCAGCGGCTCGCCGGCTACCTCGGCGCCCTCGGCGGGCGGCTCCCCGAACCGCACCGGCGGCGGTTCGCCGCCTGGGCCCGGTGGCACCTCCCCGGCGTCGAGCCCGCGCGGGAGGCGCCCGCGCCCGCCTCGGTCATCGTCCGGCTCGAGCACGCCACCTTCCCCAAGGAGTACGACCTCACCGTCCACACGTGGTTCAACGACGCCGACCAGACCGCGCAGGCCACCGTCCGCGTCCCGGAGAGCGAGGTCCGCGGCACCGTCCAGGACGCGGTGGCCCTCGCGAGCCGCGCACTCGTCGGCGGACGCTGGATGATCGAGTTCGCGGTCCCGGAGGGCTGGCTCGGCAAGCCGTTCGAACGCTGGTACATCGACGTCGAGGACAGGACGCCCATGCGGCGGTACCCGCTGGTCGTCCGGGACGTGAAACGGCTGCGGCCCGGCTCGATCCGGCGCGACCAGGCCCACCAGCGCTGGCGGGTCCTGAAGGAGCGCGGCCGCACCGACCCGCGGGTCATCGGGTGCGACGACCACCGCGGCGCCGCCGCCTTCCAGGACTGGCTCGAGGCCAACCCCGACCACTGCGCCCTCGTCTACACGACGTCCCCGTCCAAGGCCCGGCTCGCCGCCGCGCTCGGCAACGGCGTCCCCGTGATGCTGTGGACGCGGACCACCTGCAGCGGTCCCGCCCACGACGACTGCCAGGGCCACCGCCTCGGCGCGGCGCTCGCCGCCGCCGTCCGCGACGCCCGCCCCGAAGAGCTCCCCCACATCGCGCTCGATCTGCGCCGCAAGGCCCTCGGCGCCCCGAAGGACGCCCCGCACTGCGGGCGCGACCTCACCCTGCTGTGGGACGACCCGTCCCGGCTGCCCGCCGACCCCCGGCTCGCCATGGAGGAATAGATGCCCGACTGGCTGCTCTACACCGGTAGCCGAAGCCGGCACGACGGCATCGACAGGCTGCCGCCGCCCCCGCCCTGGCGGGCCTTCGACGGCGGCCCGCTGCTGCCCGCGCCGTCCGGCGGCTCCGGCAACGCCCACCAGGCCACCACGTACCGGCCCTCGGACGACGCCGTCCAGCAGGTCAACGCCGCCCTGTACCTGCGGCGCCCGCTGCTCGTCACCGGCCCGCCCGGCACCGGCAAGTCGACGCTCGCCTACGCGGTCGCGCACGAACTCGGCCTCGGACCCGTCCTGCACTGGCCCATCACCAGCCGGACGACCCTCCGCGACGGGCTCTACCAGTACGACCCCCTCACCCGCCTGTACGCCGCCCGCGACGGCGACGCCCCCGCGGCCGACGAGGACATCGGCCGCTACATCCGGCTCGGCCCGCTCGGCACCGCGCTGCTCCCCTACGCCCGGCCGCGCGTCCTGCTCGTCGACGAGATCGACAAGAGCGACATCGACCTGCCCAACGACCTGCTCACCATCTTCGAGAAGGGCGAGTACGAGATCCCCGAGCTGACCCGGCGCGCGGACCCGTCCGCCGACGTCATGACCGCCGACGGCCCCGGCTCCCGGGTCGCCGTCACCGCCGGGACCGTCCGCTGCAACGCGTTCCCGCTCGTGGTGATGACCAGCAACGGCGAGCGCGAGTTCCCGCCCGCGTTCCTGCGCCGCTGCGTCACCGTCGAGCTCCGCCAGCCCGCCGACGAGGCCGAGCTGTCCGCCATCGTCCGCGAACACCTCGGCGACCTCGCCGACCGCAGCGACGACCTCGTCCGCCGGTTCTTCGAGCGCTCCGCGTCCGGCACCCTCGCCACCGACCAGCTCCTCAACGCCGTCTACCTGTGCCGGCACGCCGGCGCCGCCGACCGCGCCGCCCTCGCCGACCGGATCATGCGGCGGCTCGGCGGGCCCCTCGACGATGATTGACCGGCTCCGCGAGGTCCTCGGCGCCGTCTCCCCGCACGGCGCGCCCGACGCGCGCGAGCTGAGCGAGCTGCTGTGGCTCGCCGCCCACATCGCGCCCGCGCCGGACGAGCCCGCCGCGCCCGCCCCGGACCCGGTCCCGCCCGCGGTGCCCGGTCCGCCGCCGGCCGGGCCCGACGGCCTCGCGGAGCCGCCCGGACCCGCACCGGAAGAACCCCGCACCGCGCTGCACCACCGTCCCGCCACCGGCACCGCGCCGCCCGCCGGGACGGCCGCCGAAGTGCTCGTCCCGACCGCGCCGATGCTGTCCGACCCCCTCGGCGTGCAGCGCGCGCTCCGCCCCGTCAAGCGGCGCGTCCCGTCCCGGCACCGCCGCCAACTCGACGAGGACGCCACCGCCGAGCGCATCGCCGACACCCGGCTGTGGACGCCGGTCCTCGTCCCCGAGTCCGAACGCTGGCTGACGCTCACCCTCGTCGTCGACACCGGCCCCACCATGCGGCTGTGGCGCCCCCTCGCCCGCGAGCTCACCGAGGCGCTGCTGAGGCAGGGCGCTTTCCAGAACGTCGGCGTCGCCTATCTCACCGCCACCGGCCGCGTCTCCTCCGCCCCCGGGTCGTCCCCGCGCGCCCCCGGCACACTCCAGGACGCGTCCGGACGGCACGCCGTCCTCCTCCTCAGCGACTGCTCCGGACCGCACTGGTGGAACGGGCGCGCCGCCCCCGCCGTCCGCCGCTGGGCCCAGGCCGGCCCCACCGCGATCCTCCAGCCCCTCGCCGAGAGCCTCTGGCGGCGCACCGCCGCCCCCACCACCCCCGGCGTCGCCGTCCTGCCCCGCCCCGGCGGCCCCAATACCGGCCTGCGCTTCACGCCCCTCGACGGCGCCCCGCCGCCCGGCGTGCCCGTCCCCGTCCTGGAGGTCGCGCCCCGCTGGTTCGGCGCCTGGGCCCGGCTCGTCTCCGGTGCGGGCCCGCAGCCCGCCGCGATCGCGACCCTGCCGTCCGGGCCGTCCGGCCCCGCTCCCTCCGACCGCGACGTCCCCGTCGCCGAACGCGTCCGCCGCTTCCTGCGCACCGCCTCCGCCGACGCCGCCGAGCTCGCCGCCCACGTCGCCGTCTCCGTGCCGTCCCTGCCGGTGATGCGGCTCATCCAGCACGGCGTCCTCGGCGGCTCCGACCCCGGCCGCCTCGCCGAGGTCCTGCTCAGCGGGCTGCTCCGGCCGCTGGACGACGTCCGCTACGAGTTCGTCCCCGGCGCCCGCGAGGCCCTCCTCGACACCCTCCCGCGCCCCGAGGCCCAGCACACCCGCCGCGTCCTCGAAGCCGTCTCCGCCGAGATCGAGCGGCGCGCCGGCGGCACCGCCGAGACCTTCCGCGCCCTCCTCGCCACCGCCGACGGCCCCCTCGCCCTCACCGCCGACACCCCCCACTTCGCGCTGCTCACCAGCCCCGCGCCGGCGGCCCCGCCGGCGCCGGCCTCGCCCGCTCCGCACCTCCTGGACGTCCTCGGAACACCGGTGGACGACCTGATCGGCGACGACTGGGACCGCCCCCGGCACCCCACCGCCGTAGGCGTCGACGGCACCGGCAGGACGGTCTGGGTCGACCTCCTGCGCGACGGCCGGGGCACGCCGCACGGGACGATCGTCGGCCCCCGCGCCGAACGCGACCGCGTCCTCCGGACGCTGCTGTTCAGCCTCGCCCTCGGCCACTCCCCCGCCACGGCCGCGCTCGCGTTCGCCGACTTCTCCGGCGGCGCGTCCTTCGTCGGTCTGGGAAGCCTCCCGCACGTCGTCACCGCCGTCCACAGCATGTCGATCGACTCCCCGCTCTTTCCCCGCCTGCTCACGGCCCTGGAAACCGAGCGGTCCCGCCGCGAGGCCGTGCGATCGCGAACGCGGGGAGACGGGGCCCCCGCCGCGTTCCCCGTCCTCGTCGTGGTCATCGACAACGTCGGCCCCCTCCTCGGCGCACGCCCCGAGCTGCAGGACCCCCTGTTCCGCCTGTGCGAGGAGGGGCCGTCCCAAGGAATCCGGTTCGTGTTCTGCTCGCCGGACGAGACCGATCTCCCCTTCCCGCCGCGATGGCGGATCACCGTCCCCGGCCCGGAAGGCGGCGGCACGGCGTCCCTGACGCACGACGGGATCACGCCGGTGACCTTCCGGCCCGCGCACATCCCGCTCTCCGACAGCGACCCGATCGTCGAGCGCATGCGCCGACGCGGCCCTCGCCCCCCGCGCCTCCCCTGGCCCGACGAACCCGCCGCACCTGCCGCACCCGCCGAACCCGCCGAACCCGCGGAGCCGCCTTCCGGCGCCGGACCGTCCTCGCCGCCCCCGCCCTCCGCAGCGGACGACGTCCTCGCCTTGAACGGGGCCGGCCTGGGGGCGGCGTTCACCAACGCATGGAGACTGCCCGTCTCGGTCCCCAGGCCGCCGCGCATCGGGCATGACCCAGAGGGGAACGAGTTCGCTGCCCCTTCTCTCGATCTCGCGGCCGGCGGCTCGGGCTTGGTCGTAGGCGACGTCCACGCCCGGCGGCATGTCCTGCGAGTGATCGCACTCGCGCTCGCCGCCAAATACCCGCCCTCCCAGATGACGTTCGCCTTCGCCGGGCTGGGCGAGCATCCGCTGGGCGACGCGCTCCCCCTCCCGCACGTCCTCCACTCCGAAGAGGAGCTGCTGGGCAGGCCGCGCGAGCTGCAGGAGTTCATCGACTTCCTGTCGGCCGAGCTGGACACGCGCAGAGGCCATGCGTCACCTGAAGAGTTGCCGCACCTGGTGGTGATGGCGGACTTGTCGTTGACGTTCCCGTCCGGCAGGCGCGAGGTAGGGGAAACGCTCCTCCATCTCGCGCAGCGCGGCAGAACGCTCGGCGTGAAGCTGATCTTGGCGTCGTCCACCGTCGAGAACACCACGATCTGGAACCGCTTCCTGCCGCTGCTCGACTGGCGGATGGCCGCGAACCGCCTGCCGCCCGCCGAACTCCGGACCGTCCTCGGCCGGGCGAGCCTTCCCTTCCCCGACGGCGACGCCTACTTCGTGGCGACCGGCGACGCACCGCTCCGGTTCACCCCGGCCCCCCTCCCGTCCGAACGCGCCATCGCCGCCTTCGCCGAGCAGGCGGCCGAGTGGGCCCGACCGGCTGACCCGGCTTCCCCCGAGGCGCCCTCGCCCGATCTGCCGGACGTGCTGCACGCCGACGAGCTGCCGGAGGTCCCCGGCCGTCGCATACCCATCGGAATCGCCGACCGGACGCACGAGCCCGTCCTCCTGGATCTGAAGGCCGACCGGCACCTGCTCATCTCCGGCCCCTCGGACACGGGCCGGGCGGCCCTGGTCCGCCACCTCATCCGCGAGATCGCGGCCCGCCATCCCGTGCAGGACCGCGCCATCTACCTGCTCGATCCCAGAGGCCGGCTGAGCGGGTTCGCGGCGGGGCTGACGCGGAACGTCCTGGCACGGTACGGGCGCACACAGGCGGAGATGGCGGAGATCGTCGGCGCGGTGATGGGGAACATCGCGCTGCGCCGGCGCATCGGGCAGGGCATCGGCATCTATCTCGTGGTGACGGGGCGCATCCCCCTGGACGACGGCGACCCGCTGCTGCCTCTGCTGCCGTCGCTGGAGCAGAGCAAGGTCAACGACCTGCACCTCATCCTGAACCAGCACGAGTCCCCGGCCGGTGTCGCTCTCGACCCGGTCACCACGAGGCTGCACTGGCTCGGCGCGCCCGCCGTCCTGACGGGGTACTCCGGCCAGGAGGCGCGGCTGTGGGAGGTTCCGCCGCCTCCCGGCGGGCGGGGTCCCCGGGGCCGGGCCACCTTCAGCCGGCGCGGGACGCACCGGCTGATGCAGATCGCGGAGGCGGACTGAAGAGTATTGGATCGAGCTGTCCATAACGTGTTAGGGTCGGCGCATGGCGAGACCGAGGCAGTTCGAGGAGGAGCGGGCGGTGGAGGCCGCCATGCGGGCGTTCTGGGAGCGCGGGTACGAGGCGACGTCGACGCAGGAGCTGTGCGAGGCGACCGGGCTCGGGCGCAGCAGCATCTACAACACCTTCAGCAGCAAGCACGACCTGTTCACGCGGGCGCTGACGCGGTACATGGACGTCCGGACGGCGAACGCCGTGGAGGTGCTGGAGGACGCGGGGCGGCCCGTCCGGGAACGGCTGCGGACGGTGCTGGGCTGGGCCGTGGAGGCGCCGGCGGAGGATCCGGTCGGCTGCCTCGTGGTGAACACCATGATCGAGATGGCGCCGCGGGACGAGGACGTCGCCGGGCACCTGCGCAGGGACCAGGAGAAGCGGCTCGCGGCACTGCGGGGCGCGATCGAGGCCGGGCAGCGGTCCGGCGAGATCGACGCGGGCAAGGACGCGGGCGCTCTGGCGCACTTCGTGGTGGCGGCGATCGCCGGGATGCGGGTCGCGGCGCGCGGCGGCGCGGACGAGCGGACGCTGCGGGCGATCGCCGACACGGCCATGGCGGCGATCTGACGGAGGCGGCGGCGGTGCCGCCTTTTTTCTCGGCCGAATTTTGAACTGATCAATCCAAAAGAGGGGCGTGCGATGCCACTGGCGGTCTATGTCCTGGGCTTGGCGATCTTCGCCCAGGGCACCTCGGAGATGATGCTGGCGGGGCTGCTGCCGCAGATGGCGGCGGACCTCGGCGTGTCCGTGCCGGACGCGGGGCTGCTGATCTCGGCGTTCGCGGCCGGGATGCTGGTGGGGGCGCCGGTGCTGGCCGTCCTCACGCTGCGCTGGCCGCACCGGCGGGCGCTGCTGGCGTTCCTCGGGGTCTTCGCGGTCATGCACGCGGCGGGCGCGCTGACGCCCGGGTACGGGGTGCTGTTCGCGACGCGCGTCGCGGGCGCGTTCGTGTACGCGGGGTTCTGGGCGGTCGCGGCGGCGACGGCGATCGGCCTGGTGCCGGCGGACGCGCGGGGACGCGCGATGGGGATCGTCGCGGGCGGGCTCACGCTCGCCACGATCGTCGGGCTGCCCGCCGGGACGGTGCTCGGGCAGCACCTCGGCTGGCGGTCGGCGTTCTGGGCGGTCGCGGCGATGTCGGCGGCGGCGATGGCCGCGGTCGCGGCGACGGTGAAGGGCGGCGCCCGGACCGGGACGGCGCCGCGCGTCCGGGACGAGCTGCGGGCGATGGCGCGGCCGCGGCTGTGGCTGGCCTACGCGACGACGGCGCTGGCCACGGGCGCGCTGCTGGTCGTGTTCAGCTACCTCGGGGCGATGCTGGAGGACGCGACGGGCATCCCGGAGCGGTGGGTGCCGGGCGTGCTGGCGCTGTACGGGGCGGGCTCGCTGATCGGGATCACGCTGGGCGGGCGGCTGGCGGACGCGCGGACCGTCCCGCTGCTGTACGCGGGGATCGCCGGGCTCGTCGCGGTGTCCGCCGCGCTGGCGCTGACGCTCGACTCGGCGGCGCCGGCGGTCGCCCTGGTGTTCCTGCTGGGCGCGTTCGGGTTCGCGACCAACCCGGCGCTGAACTCGCGGGTGTTCGCCCTGACGGACGGGTCGCCGACGCTCGTCGCGGCGACGAACACCTCGGCGTTCAACGTCGGCATCACCGCGGGGCCGTGGCTGGGCGGGCTGGCGCTGGACGCGGGGGCCGGGTACGCGTCGACCGCGTGGATCGGCGCCGGGCTCGGCGTCGCGGCGCTCGCGACGGTGGCGCTGGGCCGGGCGGGCCGGCGGACGGTCCGGCAGGAGGAGCGGAAGGTCGCCGTCAACGCGTGAGCCGGACGCGGGACGGGACGGGACGGGCCGGCGCGGGCGTCCGCGCCGGCCCGTCCCGCATATGTCGGCTACCAGCGGCACTGCGGGGCGTGCAGACCCCAGAGTGCGCGCTTGTCCGGGTACTCGGCGAGCGTCCAGACGCGGTGCTGGGCGCGGTAGCAGCTCAGGTCCTCGGGACCGTAGGAGATGGTCCGCTTGGACAGGTGGCTCCAGCCATGCCCGCGCTGGTCGGCCTGGAGCATCGTGCCGCGCTCGGAGCCGTGGCTCTGCGTGAACCACCAGTGGCCGTGGGCGCGGACGCCGCCCTGCACGCGGTCGCCGGGAAGGCTCGCGACCCAGTTCGGGTAGGCGACGCCGCCGGACCCGGCGACCAGGCCGGTGCCGTTGCGCAGCGGCCACGTCGCGACGCGCCCGCGCGGCTCCCGCTCCTTGCAGTACTCGCCCGCGACGAGCGACGGGCCGCGGGTGGTGCGGTCGACCGACATCCACGACACGCGCGGCGCGCCGTGGCCCGCGCACCTGGCGCCGGCCCAGCCGTGGGCGTACTGCCAGTTGCCCGTCTGCGGCATGACGTACCGGTACCCGTGCCCGTAGTACCTGCCGCCGCGCAGGCCGACCCAGTCCGCGTGGTCCGTGGACCCGTTCCGGCTGCGGCCGAGGTCGTAGATCTGCCGCATGTCGAACTCGCGCAGGCCCGCGCGGGTGTCGGCGACGTACAGCTTGTCGCCGAACCAGGCGATGCCGCCGGCGTGCAGGTCGATGTCGCCGTAGGAGACCCTCCCGTCCCGCATCGCCGGGTAGACGAGCAGGACGTGCCGGTAGGTGCGCCGGTCCGGGTTCACGAACGTGAGCCGGACGGCGCCGTCGTTGTGCCAGGACACCAGGATCGGGCGGCCGGTCCCCCACCGGCCGTCGACCGCCGCGTCCGAGACGGTCGTGACGCCCTGCGGGTACCACTTGCGGGTCGCCGAGTCCTGCTTGTCGAAGCAGTAGGCGCGCGCCCCGGCGGGCAC
This sequence comes from Spirillospora sp. NPDC046719, assembly GCF_040645715.1. Taxonomy (NCBI): domain Bacteria; kingdom Bacillati; phylum Actinomycetota; class Actinomycetes; order Streptosporangiales; family Thermomonosporaceae; genus Spirillospora; species Spirillospora sp. NPDC046719. The sequence continues at coordinate 24,545 of NZ_JBEYYT010000059.1, forward strand.
CTTGGCCGCCGCGGCGCAGCCGCCGGTGAGGCGGCGCTGCCCCGAGCCGTTGATCAGCGCCTGGACGCCGCTCTTGGTCAGTCTCTGCCCGAGCGCGCGCAGCGGACGGTCGAGGTTCGCGCCGCGCCGCAGGCCGAAGTCCGCCTTGCGCGGCGCCGCGTCCCGCGCCGAGGCCGACGCCGCCGCGGGCTGGGGTCCGACGACGGCGGGGACGGACGCCACCAGCGCGGCCAGCGGGACGCCGGCCGCCAGGGCGGCGACGGCCGGCCGCCGCCCGCTCACTCTCCATTTCATGATCATCACGACGCCCCTCCTTTCCGGCGCCGTATCGCGGAAAACCCCCCGCACCGTCGACGGAAAGGCAAATGACCATTACACCGGCCGGGTGAACCGGAACCGCGCCGCGGGCGTCCGGCCGCCCGACGGCGGACGGGACGGCTTCCTCATAGGAAACCGTCCCGTCTGCGGGGATATCGGGATTACGGAAGGCGGCAGGTGCCGTAGTCGGACTTCGACGGGTCGCTCTCCGAGGTGCCGGTCAGCTTCAGCTTCGCCTTGCGCTCGGCGCCCGGCCCGGGCTTCGCCCACACCACCACGTCGGTGCCGCCGCCCGCCTTCGCGGTGGCCAGTTCGTTCGGCAGCCAGGTCGTCCAGCCCGCGCCGTCGACGGTCGCCTTCAGGCGGAAGACATCGGAGCCGTAGACGCCGGTGCCGCCCTTACCGCGGTTGTCGACGCGCATCGTGCACTTCATCCAGCCGGATCCGGCCGGCTCGGCCTTCCCGGAGTCGACCTTCACCCCGCGCCGCTGCGGGCCGGACCCGTCCAGCGACCGAATGGCGACCGTGTAGGCCAGGACGCCCTTCTTGTCGCGCTTGAGATTCAGCACGTAGAAGTGCAGCCGGTTCGCCTTGTCGACGTATTCGAACTCGCTTCCGGAATCGGTCCCGGCATGGAACAGCGCGTCCGACAGCTGGCGGTAGTCGCCGATCGTCATCTTCTGCGGCGTGCCGTCCGGCAGGACGAAGTCGGTCTTGTCGATGTCCTGCGGGTTCGCGTCCTGGACCCAGATGAACGGCGCCCGGTCCTGGTCCTTGGTCTTCGCCAGCAGCACCCCGGAGTCGGGCGTGAACGAGTCCATGCCCATCCGGTCGACGACCTCGAGGGTGTAGTTGTCGAACTTGCCGCCGTCGCACAGCGGGTCGGTGCCGGTGTCGCAGGCCGGCTCCTTGTCGCCGCCCGTGCCGAGCTTGAGGTTGACGCCCGCGAGGCCGCCCCCGCTCGGCTCGGCGGACCGCGCCGTGACGGTCGCGACGACGGTGCCGTCCTGCGGGAGCGTGTCGCGGTCGAGCTGGAGCACCTTCCCCGCGTCGACGATGCCGAGTTTCAGCTTGTTGCGGAGCATGTGCTCCGCGCCCATGGACGCGCCGCCGACCGCCGGGATCATCCAGCGGCTGTGCGGGCCGCCGGGGCCGTTGAAGCTGCCGCGGCTCAGCATGTCCCACGGACCGCTGTAGGCGCGGCGAGGCGGCACCCCGTACGGGTTGTTGTAGTTGTCGCCGATACCGAGGATGTGGCTGAACTCGTGCGCGAACACGGCCATCCCGGAGCTCTCCGCCTGCGTGGAGCTGCCGGTGATCGCGTTCGGCCAGATCGTCGCGCCCGCCTGCCAGGACGTCCAGTCCACGTACCGGGTCTTCACCCAGTTGGGCAGGGCCGGGTCGCCCGGCCCCCACTCGGCCGGGACGTCCTCCTTGGACCTGAACTTCATCTGCCCGAACTCCTGCCAGGTGGACGACTCGTCCTGCCCGGCGCTGAGGAAGAAGACGAAGTCGAACTTCTTCGCCGTCTCCTCGCCGACGTCCGCGATCCACGCGGCGCGCGCGTCCGTGCGCAGGTCGCGGTTGCACGTGTCGCCCGCCGGGCAGCCGGTGCCGCCCTGCATACCGTCCACGCCGTACTCGTGGTCCTTGGCGGGCATCCGGTACGCGCCGAACGCGGTGAGGTCAACGCCGTAGCGGCCGCCGGAGTCCTCCATCCAGTACTCGTGGAGCGTGTGGCCGTGGTTGAGGGCCTCGGGCTTGTTGAGGAAGTCCTGGTAGAACTTCGCGACCTGGTCGCGGGGCACGTCGCCGACCGCGTTCGGGTTGCCGAAGATGGTGGAGTTCTTCGGCTGCGTGACCACGAACGGCTGGTTCGGGTAGTCGACCAGGACGACCGCGCCCTTGAAGTTCTTGATCGAGCCCTGGTGGGACGGGTCGGCCCACGAGGTGCCGGGGACCGAGGCGTAGTCGTCCCAGGTCATCGTGTCGGGAAGCTCGTAGTTCTGCGGGTCGATCGGGCGCGGGCCGCCGGCCGCGTAGGTGCGGGCGGACGGCTGGCTCCGCTGCCACGGCTGCGTCTGCGGCCAGTGGCGCATCTGCCAGGGGTTCGCGGTGGGCTTCGGGATCGGAGGCTTGGTCTGCGCGGCGGCCGGCACGGCCGCGAGTCCCGCGAGCAGCACCGTCGCCGTCACGGGCACCAGCAGCGTCTTCTTGGCGCGCATGTCTCCCCTGTCTCAGGTGGTCACTGAGAACGTAAGGAGCGCCGTTCCGCCGCGCTACGGCCTACTTATACGACCTTGCGGCGTTCGCCCTGGCATGTCACGCCGTGGCCTGTTCCGTACCGCTCGCTACAGGCTCGTCTAGCTGCGACGGTCCTTACAGCAGCGAGCGCGCCGCCACGACGATGCCGTCCTCGTCGCTGTAGAGCCAGTCGCCCACGCCGAACTCCACGCCGCCGAAGGCCACCGGCGCGTCCACCTCGCCGGCGCCGTCCTTGGCGCTCTTGCGCGGGTTGGAGCCGAGCGCCTTGACGCCGAGGTCGAGGCCGCGCAGCGCCACCACGTCGCGGACGGCCCCGTTGATCACCACGCCGGCCCACCCGTTCGCCACCGCGGACGCCGCGATCATGTCGCCCATCAGCGCGGACGCCAGCGACCCGGCCCCGTCGACGACCAGCACCCGGCCCTCGCCGGGGGTGTTCAGCACCCGCTTCACCAGGCCGTTGTCGCGGTGGCAGCGCACCGTCGACACCGGTCCCGCGAACGCCGTCCGGCCGCCGTACTGCCGGAACTGCGTCTCGCAGCTGCGCAGCTCGTCCCCGAAGTCGTCGATGAGGTCAGCGGTCGCGAAGTCCATGCCCGGCAGCCTACTGCCCGGTAACCGGCGCCCCGCGCCCGCCCGCCGCCCCGCGTCGGCCGCGCGCCCGCCGTCCCGCGCCCGGGGGTCAGGCCGACGGGGCGTCGGTGGGGCGGCCGATCAGGCGAGACAGGACGATCGCGGTCTTCGTCGCCGTGATGTTCTCCTCCCGGCGCAGCCGTTCGAGGGCCTGCTCCAGGTGCTGGATGTCGCGGGCCCGGACGTGCACCAGCGCGCTGGCGTCGCCGCTGATCGTGTAGGCCGCGACCACCTCCGGGTGGCCGCGGACGCTGGAGTAGATCTCCTCCGGGGACGTCGCCCCGGTGCAGAAGATCTCGATGAACGCCTCGGTCGTCCAGCCGAGCGCGGCCGGGTCGACCACCGCCGCGAACCCGTTGATCACACCGTCCGCGCGCAGCCGGTCGACCCGCCGCTTCACCGCGGGCGCGGACAGCCCCACCTTGTCGCCGATCTGCGCGTAGGAGGCGCGGCCGTCCTCCAGGAGCCGCGCAACGATTCGACGGTCCAGATCGTCAAGACGCAACAAACAGCACCCCCAAAGTCGGTTTTCGTCATTGGTCGCCCGTAACACCCGAACATACGCTGGATATGGACCGGGCGGCCACCCGCCGCTCCCGGCCCCTCCCCCCTCGGCACCGGGCGCCCCCGTCCGGTGTCCCGGCGATGCCCGGCCGGACCGGCCGGACCCGAACGCGAGAAGGAGCGTCGTGACGGCGACCGAACAGCTGCGGGCGATGTCCGAGGAGCACAGCGCGCACAACTACCACCCCCTCCCGATCGTCGTCGCCGACGCCGAGGGCGCCTGGCTCACCGACGTCGAGGGCCGCCGCTACCTGGACATGCTGGCGGCCTACTCCGCGGTCAACTTCGGGCACCGCAACCCGCGCCTCGTCGCGGCGGCCCAGCGGCAGCTGGAGCGGGTCACCCTGGTCAGCCGCGCGTTCGACCACGACCGGTTCGGCCCGTTCGTCACCGAGCTGGCCGAGCTGTGCGGCAAGGACATGGTGCTGCCGATGAACAGCGGCGCCGAGGCCGTCGAGACGGCGCTGAAGACCGCCCGCAAGTGGGGCTACGAGGTGAAGGGCGTCCCCTCCGGGGAGGCGAACATCATCACGTTCGAGGGCAACTTCCACGGCCGCACCACCACGATCGTCAGCTTCTCCACCGACCCCGACGCCCGCGACTCCTACGGCCCCTACACGCCGGGGTTCCGGACCGTGCCGTACGGGGACGTCGACGCGCTGAAGGCCGCGATGGACTCCTCGACCGTCGGCGTGCTGGTCGAGCCGATCCAGGGCGAGGCCGGCGTGAACGTCCCGCCGAGCGGGTTCCTGCGCGCGGTGCGGGAGCTGTGCACCGCGAACGGCACGCTGATGATCGCCGACGAGATCCAGTCGGGCCTCGGCCGCACCGGCACCACGTTCGCCGTCGAGCACGAGAACGTGGTCCCCGACGTCTACATCCTCGGCAAGGCGCTCGGCGGCGGCATCATGCCGGTGTCCGCCGTGGTCGCCGACCGGGACGTGCTCGGCGTGTTCAAGCCGGGCCAGCACGGCTCCACCTTCGGCGGCAACCCCCTCGCCTGCGCGATCGGCCGCGAGGTGATCGCGATGCTGCGGACCGGCGAGTACCAGGAGCGGTCCCGGGCGCTGGGCGCGCACCTGCACGACCGGCTCGGCCGGCTGCCCGGCGACCTCGTCCGCGAGGTGCGCGGCCGCGGCCTGTGGGCGGGCGTCGAGCTGTACGGCCGGGCCCGTCCGGTCAGCGAGCGGCTGATGGAGCTCGGCGTGCTGGCCAAGGAGACGCACGAGACGACGCTCCGGCTGGCCCCGCCTCTCGTCGTCGAGCGGGAGGACCTCGACTGGGCGCTGGACCAGCTGGAGGCGGCCCTCAAGGGCTGAGCCCCGGCCGGTAAAGAGTTACCCGCGCCCCGCCTGTCCGCGCGGGGCGCGCCGCCCCCGGGGAGAGGGTGTGCGCATGCAGCGCAACCCGTCCCCGCAGGACAGCCCGGAGCAGGAGAAGCCGACCGGCCGCCGACGGCGGCGGGTCCTCATCGGCTGCGGCGTGCTGGCGGCCGGCGCGCTGATGCTGCTCGGCGGCGGCGCCTACCTGCTGGAGAACGCCTACAACGACGGCGTGAAGCGGATCGCGGGCGCGATGCCGGAGCGGAGCGGCCGCCCGGTGTCGACGGGACGCGGCGAGAACTGGCTGCTGATCGGGTCGGACCGGCGCTCGGACATGCCGTCCATGGGCGCCCGGTCTGACACGATCATGCTGGTGCACCTGTCCGGGCGGGACGGCCGGGTGTCGGTCATCGCGATCCCGCGCGACAGCTGGGTGCCGATCCCCGGGCACGGCGCCGGGAAGATCAACGCGGCGTTCTCCTACGGCGGCCCGAAGCTGCTGATCCGGACGGTCGAGCAGCTCACGAAGGTGCGCGTCGACCACTACGCCGCGCTGGACTTCGGCGGGTTCGTGACGATGACCGACGCGCTCGGCGGCGTGGACGTGACGGTCGAGAAGCGCACGTACGACCCGATGCACAAGCGGACCTGGCCCGCCGGGCACCAGCACCTGAACGGCGTCGAGGCGCTCGACTTCGTCCGGCAGCGGTGGAACCTGCCCGGCGGCGACCTCGACCGGATCAAGCGGCAGCAGGCGTTCCTGCACGCGCTGGCCGACAAGGCCCTCGACACCCGCAACCCGCTGAAGATCGACCGGTTCATCCGGGCCGCGACGCACTCGGTGACCGTGGACGACTCGGTGACCGCGGGCACGCTGCGCGGCCTGGCGGCGCGGCTGCTGAAGACGCCGCTGATGGAGTACCTGACGGCGCCGGTCGACCGGTTCGCGTCGCGCGGCGGGCAGAGCGTGGTGCTGCTGGACGCGGCCGCCGGCGACGAGCTGTTCGCCGACGTCCGCGGCGACCGGGTCGGCGACTTCGTGGCCCGCAACGGCGCGGCGAACAGCGTCGGCACCGTCCGCTGAAACCGGGTGTGACCTGTACGGATAAGTCGGGCATCAAAAGAATGTGACGACAGGGGTCTAGATGGATTAGTCTAAGTGGACTAATCGACGTCGACCACGAAGGTCGCTCCATGTCCCGACCCCTCACACCGCTCGCGCTGACCGTTCTGCGCATGCTGTGCGGCGGGCCCATGCACCCGTACGAGATGCAGCAGCGGATCCGCGACTACGCCTACGACCAGGCCGTCAAGGTCACGCACGGCTCGCTCTACCACTCGGTGGAGCGGCTCGCGTCCGCCGGCCTGATCGAGCCGCTCGAGACGGCGCGCGAGGGCCGCCGCCCGGAGCGGACCGTCTACGCGGTCACCAGCGCCGGACGCGACGCCGCGCACATCCGCCTCGCCGAGCTGCTCGCCAAGCCCGTCGAGGAGTTCCCGCTGTTCGGCACGGGCCTGGCGTTCATCAACCTGCTGCCCGAGGCGGAGGTCGCCCGGCAGCTGCGGTACCGCGCCATCGCGCTGGAGGCGGCGCTCGTCGGGAACCAGGCGGCCAACGACGCGCTCCGCAAGCGCGGGCTGGAGCGCCACAAGCTGCTCGACCAGGAATGGGCCATCGCCCGGTTCCGCGGCGAGCTGGAGTTCGTCCAGAACCTGGCCGACGACCTCGAATCCGGGCGCATCACCTGGACCGGCGAGACCGGCGTGACCTCCTGTCACCCGCCCGACCAGCACGACCATCGCACCGACTACCACGCAAGCCGTAACGACAAGGGGGCACCATGAGCAAGTGGCGCGGGAACCCATGGGCGATCCTATTGACGCTCTCGCTCGGTTTCTTCATGACGCTGCTCGACCTGACGATCGTGAACATCGCGATCCCGAGCATGATCGACAAGTTGCACGCCTCGCTGGACGAGGTCCTCTGGGTGGTCAACGCCTACATCCTGGTGCTGGCCGTGCTGCTCATCACCGCCGGCCGCCTCGGCGACCTGTGGGGCAAGAAGAACCTGTTCATCGCCGGTGTGGCGCTGTTCACGCTGTCCAGCCTGGCGTGCGGGATCTCCCAGGACCCGGCCCAGCTGATCGCGGCCCGCGCCGTGCAGGGCCTCGGCGCCGCGCTGCTGATGCCGCAGACGATGTCGATCATCATCGGGGTGTTCCCGCCGGAACGGCGCGGCACCGCGCTCGGCGTCTGGGGCGCGGTCGCGGGCGTGTCCACCATCGCGGGCCCGACCATCGGCGGGCTGCTGGTCACCAGCCTCGACTGGCGGTGGATCTTCTTCGTGAACCTGCCGATCGGCATCATCGTGCTGGCGCTCGCCGTGCCGATCCTGCCCGGCCACACCCCCACCGTGAAGCACCGCTTCGACATCGCCGGCGTCGCTCTCGCCTCCGCCGGGCTGTTCTGCCTGACGTTCGCGCTGACCGAGGGCCAGAAGTACGACTGGAACGAGGGCATCTGGGGCCTCATCGCCGCCGGCCTCGGCCTCTTCGTGATCTTCTACGTCTACCAGCGGACGCAGCAGGACCGCGAGCCGCTGGTGCCGTTCTCGCTGTTCCGCGACCGCAACTTCACGATCCTCAACTTCGTCGGCGCCGCCGTCTCCATCGGCATGATCGGCATGTTCCTGCCGATGACGATCTACATGCAGTCCGTCCTCGGCTTCAGCGCCCTCAAGGCCGGCCTCGTGATGGCGCCGTCCTCGGTCGTGTCGATGTTCCTCGCGCCCGTCGCCGGCAAGCTGTCGGACCGCATCGGCGGCAAGTTCATCCTGATGGGCGGCCTCACCCTCTACGCGATCGGCATGCTGTGGCTGGTGCTGGTCGCCGAGGTCGGGACAAGTTGGACCGCCTTCATCCCGGCTCTCGTCGTCGCCGGGTTCGGCATCGGCGGCGTGTTCGCGCCGATGGCCACCGAGGCCACCCGGAACGTGCCGCCCCGGCTGGCGGGCGCCGCGTCCGGCGTGAACAACACCGTCCGCCAGATCGGCTCGGTCCTCGGCAGCGCCGCCGTCGGCGCCGTCCTGCAGAACCAGCTCGCCTCGTCACTCAAGGACCAGGCCGCGACCCGCGCGGCGGCGCTCCCGCCGGACGTGCGGCCCGGGTTCGTCAAGGGCTTCGCCGGCGCGGCCAAGGGCGGCCTGGAGGTCGGCGCGGGCCAGACCGGCACCCAGCAGAAGCTGCCGCCGGGCGTCCCGCAGAGCGTCGTGCACCAGATCCAGCAGGTCGCCGGCCAGGTGTTCTCGCACGGCTTCGTGCACGCGCTGAAGCCGACGATGATCCTGCCGATCGCCGTCGTGCTGGCCGGCGCCGCCGCCTGCTTCGGCGTGAAGGGCTACCGCTCCACCCCGGCGCCGGGCACCGCCGAGCCCGCCCCCGCCACCGTGCAGAGCTGACCCGAAGCACGTTCACCCGCGGCGGGGCCGCGGCCATGGGGTGGGCAAGTCGGCGGCGCGCCCCCCCGGGAGCGGGGGGGGGGGCGGTGGGGGCCCCCCTCTAAAAATTGGGGGGGGGGGCGGGGGGCGGGGCGGGGTCACCCGGGGGGGGGGGTTCTTGGGGCTTTTGGGTGGGGGGGGGGTGTGGTTGTTGGGGGGGGGGGGGGGGGGGGGGGGGGTGGGGGGGCCTTTCCTCGGCCCCCACCTTACGACAAACACCG
>NZ_JBEYYT010000060.1:0-33265 GCF_040645715.1 Spirillospora sp. NPDC046719
AATCATACTCCCACCACCCAGATCTACACATTTTTTGGCACACTCTTTCCCACCACGACGCTCTACCGATCTGGGGCGAGGCCCGCCGCGGCCACGGCGGCGGCCGCGATCGCGGCCGCGCGCCCTCTGGCGGAAGTCACGTGCGGTTCCTCCTCATGTCCTGGACGGCGCGGTAGGCGAAGGCCATCGCCGATCCGATCGGGATCCCCGGCCCCGGGTAGACGGGGCCGGTGAACGATGCGCTGGTGTTGCCCGCGGCGTAGAGGCCGGGGATGGGGCGGTCGGAGCCGTCGAGGACGCGGCCGTCCGGGGCGGTGCGCAGCCCGCCCTTCGTCCCGAGGTCGCTGAGCACGATCTCCGCGGCGTAGTACGGCGGCTCGTCGACCGGGACGAGACCGGGCTTCCCGCCCGTGAAGAACAGGTCGTAGGGGTCCTCGCCGCGGTGGAAGTCCTCGTCCACGCCCTTCGCGGCGAGGCCGTTGAAGCGTTCCACGGTGGCGGTGAGGGCGTCGGCGGGCAGGCCGGTCTTCGCGGCGAGGCCGGCGAGCGAACCCGCCTCGACCCACCTGCCCGACGCCACCTGCTCCTCCGCCGCCACCGGCGGGACGGAGATCGCCGGCAGGCCCTTCGAGCGGGCGTCGAAGATCAGGTGGAAGGGGCCCTCGGCGGCCGCGAGCCGCCGCCCCATCTGGTCGTACGGCAGCGACTCGTTGGCGAACCGGCGGCCCGAGCCGTCCACGATGAGCCCGCCGCGGAAGCCGAGCGTGAAGGCGGGCAGGCCGTCCGGCGTCAGCACGCCGGGGCAGAACCACGCCTGGTCGAGCAGGCCGGTGGACGCGCCCGCCTCCACGGCCGCGGTGATCGCGTCGCCGGTGTTGGCGCCGTCCGGGGCCATCGTCCAGCCGGCGCCGCCGGGGACGCCGCGCTCGCCGCGCAGCGCCGCCGACGACTCGAAGCCCCCGGCCGCGAGCAGCACGCCGCGCCGGGCGCGGAACCGGCGCGGGCCGTCCGCCGTCGCCGCGAGGACGCCGGTGACCCGGCCGTCCTGCGTGATCAGGCCCGTCAGCGCGGTACCGGTGCGGACGTCGCCGTTGCCCGTCGCGGTGATCGCCAGCAGCAGCCGGCCGATCAGCGCCCGGCCCTGCACCAGCGGCTTGGACGCCGAGTGCCCGCGGCCCGCCCGGTCCCGGTCGACCGGCGGCCGGACGAGCCCGGCGAGGTCGCCGAGCCGCTCGGCGGGCAGCGGCAGCGGGACGAACGAGCGCCCCATGGCCATCCGGCCGGGCGCGTCGAAGTAGTCGGGGAACGGCTGGAACTCGAACTCGATCGCCGGGTCGCGCTCCAGGAAGTCCACCAGCTCGGGCGCGGTCTCCAGGAACGCCTCCCGGTGCGCGGCGGTGCCGTCGCCGATCAGCGCCCGCAGGTAGGTGCGCGCCGACTCGGCCGAGTCGCCGATCCCGGCCCGCTCCTGCACCTTCGTCCCGGGCAGCCAGATCGCCGACCCCGAGTACGCGGACGTCCCGCCGAGCACCCGCGTCTTCTCCAGGACCGCCGTCCGCAGCCCGCCGGACGCCGCCGCGAGCGCCCCCGCCATCGCGCCGGCCCCCGAACCGGCCACCACGACGTCGTATTCGTCGTCCCACGATTCCCCGGCGTTTCCCACGTGACGTCCCCTTCGAGCCTCGGGTGCTGGCGCGGCCACAACGTAAGCGGGGCCGCGGCGCGCGAGGCCGCCCGGTCCCACTGACCGGTATCGACGATCGCGGGACGTGCCGGGACTCCGGATATTGTTCCTTGTCAGCACCGGAAAGGACGTGGAGGATCGTGGCGAGGATCGCGTCGGCGCGGCTGTCCGCCGAGCCGAGCTCACCCGAGCAGCACGACCGCCGCCAGCGCATACTCCGCGCGGCGGCGCGCATCGGCGCGGAGAAGTCCCTCGAGCGCGTCCAGATGCACGAGGTCGCGAAGGCCGCCGGGGTGGCGATCGGCACCCTGTACCGGTACTTCCCGTCGAAGGTGCACCTGTTCACCGGCGTGATGGCGGCGCAGGTCGACCGGCTCCGCGACCAGGTCACCGAGCCCACCCCCGGCACCGCCCCCGAGGAGGCGGTCGCCGACATGCTGGTGCAGGCCAGCCGGTACCTGATGGCGCAGCCGGTGCTGTCGGCCTCGATGCTGCACGCGTCCAACACCGCGCACGTCGCGACGGTCGCCGACACCGTCCACATCGACAACACCTTCCGCGAGATCCTGCTGCGCGCCGTGGGCATCGAGGTGCCGACCGCGCAGGACGTCACGCTCGTCCGGCTGCTGATGCAGTGCTGGTACGGCGTGCTCCAGTCGAGCCTGAACGGGCGTTCGTCGATGGCGGACGTCGAGACCGACATCCGGCTCGCCTGCAAGCTGATCCTCGCGCCCCGCTCGAACGCCCCCGGCAACGAGCCCGGGACCATCCCCGGAAGCGCCTCCCGGAACGCCTCCGGGGACGCCCCCGGGGACGCCCCCGGGGACGCCCCCGAGTAGACGCTCCCGTTCATCGGGATCGTCCCGGCGGGGCGTGCCGGGCCGCGGTTAGCGTTCCGGCATGAATCGCTATGACGGCGTGAAAGTGCTGCTCACCGGGGCCGGGTCGGGCATCGGGCGGGCCACCGCGCACCGGCTCGCCGCCGAGGGCGCCGCGGTCTTCGCCGTGGACCTGTCCGAGGACGGGCTCGCCGGGACCGCCGCCGGAGCCCCCGGCCCCGGCACGGTCGCCACGCGCGTCGCCGACGTCGCCGACGAGCCCGCCGTGATCGCGGCGGTCGCGGCCGCGGCGGAGACGCTCGGCGGCATCGACGTGCTGGTCAACGTCGCGGGCGTGCACAGGACCACCCCGATCGAGACGCTGTCGGTCGCGGACCTGACGTGGATCTTCAACGTCAACCTCGTCGGCACCGCGCTGTTCTGCCGCGAGGCCCTCAAGCACCTCCCGGACGGCACCGGGGTCATCATCAACACCTCGTCGCTGTCGGCCACGCAGGGCAACCCGTACATGACGGCCTACTCGGCGTCCAAGGGCGCCGTGCTGGCGTTCTCGCTGAGCCTCGCGGCCGAGCTGACCGCGCGCCGCATCCGCGTGGTGCCGATCTCACCCGGCACCGTGGACACCCCGCTGACCAGGGCGGACATGTTTCCCAAGGGGATCGACCTCAGCTACTTCACGCGGATCGTGTCGCCGTTCGGGGTCGCCGACCCCGAGCAGATCGCGTCCGTCATCGCGTTCGCCGGGTCGCCGGACGCCGCCTACCTGACCGGCGCCGAGCTGCGCGTCGACGGAGGCTCGCACCTCTAGCCCTCCGGGACGCCGTCCGGCGGCCCACCGGCACGTCCGGACCCGTCCGGACCCGTCCGGGACATCGAAAGGAAGTCGTACATGGGACGCGTCATCGCCGTGAGCGGGTCGGCCTCCGGCATCGGGAAGACGCTGGTGGAGCTGCTCGCGAAGCAGGGCGACGAGGTCATCGGGGTCGATCTGCGCGACGCCGAGGTGTGCGCCGACCTGAGCACCGCCGAGGGCCGGATCCAGGCCGTCGCCGAGGTGCTGGAACGCTCCGGCGGCACGCTCGACGGCGCCGTCGCCTGCGCCGGGGTGACCGGGCCGACGCCGCTGACCGTCCAGGTCAACTACTTCGGCGCGGTCGCGCTGCTGGACGGCCTGCGCCCGGCGCTCGCCGGGGCGCGGGCGCCGCGCGCCGCCGTGGTCGGCTCGATCTCCGGGACGCAGCCGGTGGACGACGCGGTGCTGCGCGCGTGCCTGGAGGGCGACGAGCCCGCCGCGCTCGCGGCGGCGGACCGGGTGCTGGCGGCGGAGCAGGGCAACCGGCTCTACCCGTCGTCGAAGTCGGCGCTCGCGCAGTGGCTGCGGCGCGTGTCGGTCGCCCCCGAGTGGGCGGGCGCCGGCATCCCGCTGAACGCGGTCGCGCCCGGCGTCGTCCGGACGCCGATGAGCGCGCCGCTGTTCGAGGACGAGCGGATGTTCAAGATCATGAACGAGGCGGTGCCGATGCCGCTGAACGGGTACGCGGACCCCATCGTGATCGCCGAGGCGCTCGCCTGGCTGGTGTCGCCCGCGAACTCGCACATGGCGGGCCAGGTGATCTACGTCGACGGGGGCGCCGAGGCCACCCTCCGGGGCCCGGCCGTCTTCTGACCTGTACCTCTTCCGACCTGTACCGTCTTCTGAGCTGTACGGTCGTGTCACCGGAAGACGCCGAAGGCCGCCCCTCCGCGCCGGGGGCGGCCTTCGGACATGCCGAGATCAGCGGGCGTTGGTGCCGGTGGTGTCCAGCGCGGCCACGCTGTAGGCGGCGTACGTCCGGCGGGCGTCGCGGTCCGCGAAGTACGGCGTGATCTGCTCGCCGAACTCCTCGACGGAGAACACGCCGTCCGCCGCGGTGAACTTCTGCTCGACGACGGGCGCCGCCATCAGCGCGACCATGTCGCCGTACACGATGAAGACCTGGCCGCTGATCTTCTCCGCGGCGGGCGAGGCGAGGTAGCCGACGAACGTGCCGACGCGCTCGGGGGCCATCGCGTCCAGGCCCCCGGGGGAGGTGCCCTCGCCGAACGTCGCCTCGGTCATGGAGGTGCGGGCGCGCGGGCAGATCGCGTTGGCGCGGACCCCGTACCGGGCGAGCCCGGCGGACGTGGACAGCGTGAGCGCGACGATGCCGGCCTTGGCGGCGGAGTAGTTCGGCTGGCCCGGCGACCCGAACAGGAACGCCTCGGACGCGGTGTTGACCACGCGGCCGTAGACCGGCCCGCCGGCGGCCTTGCTCGCCGCCCGCCAGTGCACCGCCGCGGCGCGCGACACCGACGCGTGCCCCTTCAGGTGGACGTGGATCACGTCGTCCCAGTCCGACTCGGAGAGGTTGAACAGCATCTTGTCGCGCAGCACGCCGGCGTTGTTGACCAGCACGTCCAGCGAGCCGTAGGTGTCGACGGCGGCGGAGACGAGGGTGTCGCCCATGGACCAGTCGCCGACGTCCCCGGTGACCGCGATCGCGCTGCCGCCCGCCCCGGTGATCTCGGCGACGACCTTCTCGGCGGCCGGCCCCATGTCGTTGACGACGACGTTGGCGCCCTGCGCGGCCAGCGCGAGGGCCTCGGCGCGGCCGAGCCCGGCGCCCGCGCCGGTGACGATGGCGGTGCGGCCCGCCAGGGAGAGGTCAGCGTTCATCAATGCTCCCGGTATGTCCGTGCGTGTCGGCCGGACCGGAGACTAGTACGTATTCTAGTTGGCCCGCGGCGACCGTCCCGCTGAGCGGGCCCGATACACCCGCTTGGTCAGCACGGACCGGTGAGTGGGACCGCGTTTGCCAGTATCGAGAACGAATTCTAGTCTCGCCGCCATGAAGGCCGACGACCGCTGCGCCGAGCGCGTCCTCACCGACCCCGCTCGTTGAGCCGCGGCGAGCCGTCGCCATCGAGCGCCTCCCGACGGCGCCTCGCCGCTGGTCGGCGAAGAGAGAAGGAGATCCCCATGGCCGAGGCCGTGATCGTCGACGCCGTCCGCACGCCGGTCGGCAAGCGCTACGGCGCGCTGTCCGGGCTGCACCCGGCGCAGCTGCTCGGGCTGACGCAGAAGGGGCTGCTGGAGCACGCGGGCGTCGACCCCGCCGCGATCGGGCAGGTCGTCGGCGGCTGCGTCACCCAGGTCGGCGAGCAGTCCAACAACGTCACCCGCAACGCCTGGCTGTACGCGGGCCTGCCGTACCAGACGGCCTGTACCACGATCGACTGCGCGTGCGGGTCGTCGCAGCAGGCGGTGCACCTGATCGCGGGGCTGATCGCGTCCGGCGCCATCGACGCCGGCATCGGCTGCGGCGTCGAGGCGATGAGCCGGGTGTTCCTCGGGCAGGCGCTCGCCCCCGGCACCGGCAGCCCGGCGCCCGACGGCTGGGAGATCGACTACCCCGACCAGTTCACCGCCGCCGAGCGGATCGCGGAGAAGCGCGGCATCACCCGCGCGGACGCCGACGCGCTCGGCGTCGCGTCGCAGGCCAAGGCGCGGCGCGCGTGGGACGAGGACCGGTTCGCCGGGCAGATCGTCGAGATCGAGGCGCCCGTCATGACCAGGGAGGGCCCGACCGGCGAGACCGCCGTCGTGTCCCGCGACCAGGGCCTGCGCGACACCACCGCCGAGGCGCTCGCCGGGCTGAAGCCGGTCGTCCCCGGCGGCGTCCACACCGCCGGCAACTCCTCGCAGATCAGCGACGGCGCCGCCGCGGTGCTGCTGATGTCCGCCGAGAAGGCCGCCGCGCTCGGGCTGCGGCCGCGCGCCCGGATCGTCGCGTCCGGCATGGTCGGCTCCGACCCGTACTACCACCTGGACGGCCCCGTCGAGGCGACCTCGCACGTGCTGGACCGCGCCGGGATGGCGCTCTCCGACATCGACCTCGTCGAGATCAACGAGGCGTTCGCGTCGGTCGTGCTGTCGTGGGCGTCGGTGCACGAGCCCGACATGGACCGGGTCAACGTCAACGGCGGCGCCATCGCCCTCGGCCACGCGGTCGGCTCCACCGGCGCCCGCCTGATCACCCAGGCCGTGAACGAGCTGGAGCGGGCGGACAAGTCCACCGCGCTCGTCACGATGTGCGCCGGCGGCGCGCACTCCACGGCCACCATCATCGAACGGATCTGAGGACTCACACCTATGACCATCGGGCTGACCGAGGAGCACCGCGACCTGCGCGACGCGGTGCGGGCCTTCACGTCCCGGCAGGTGACGCAGGCGGCCGTCCGCGCCGCCGTCGACGCCGGGACGGAGCAGGCGCCGGCGTTCTGGGACGATCTCGCCGGGCAGGGCCTGCTCGGCCTGCACCTGCCGGAGGACGCGGGCGGCGCCGGGTACGGGCTGGTCGAGCTGGCCGTCGTGGCGGAGGAGCTCGGCCGGGCGATGACGCCTGGACCGTTCCTGCCCACCGTCCTCGCGAGCGCGGTGCTGCACCGGGCCGGGCACGCCGCGCACCTGCCCGGGCTGGCGTCGGGCACGACGCTCGGCGCGGTCGGGCTGGACGCGGGCGGCGTGACGCTGTCGCGCACCGGCGGCGCCATCGCGCTGACCGGCGTCTCGGCGCCGGTGCTCGGCGGGCAACTCGCCGACGTGCTCGTCCTGCCCGCCGCCGACGGCGACGCGACGGCGTGGGTCGTCCTGCCGCGCGACGCCGTCACCGTGGAGGCGCTCCCGAGCCACGACCTCACCCGCCGCCTGGCCAGGATCAGGTTGGAGAACACGACCGTCCCCGCGGAGTCGGTTGTGGATCTGGACTCGCAGGACGTGCGGGACCTCGCCGCGACGCTGTTCGCCGCCGAGTCGTCCGGCCTCGCCGACTGGGCGACCACCACCGCCGCCGAGTACGCCAAGGTCCGCGAGCAGTTCGGCCGCCCCATCGGCCAGTTCCAGGGCGTCAAGCACCGCTGCGCCCGGATGCTCGCCCACGCCGAGCAGGCCCGCGCCTGCGCCTGGGACGCCGCCCGCGCCCAGGACGACCCCGCCGCGAAGCCCGGCGAGGCGTCCCTCGCCGCCGCCGTCGCCGGGGCCACCAGCGTCCAGGCCGCGTTCCAGACCGCCAAGGACTGCATCCAGACCCTCGGCGGCATCGGCTTCACCTGGGAGCACGACGCGAGCCTCTACCTGCGCCGCACCCAGACCCTGCGCGTCCTGCTCGGCTCCACCGCCTCCTGGCGGCGCCGCGTCGCGTCCCTCACCCTCGCCGGCGTCCGCCGCGAGCTCGGCATCGACCTCCCCGAGGAGGCCGAGGCGATCCGCGCGGAGATCCGCGCCGAACTCGCACCCGCCAAGGCCCTCACCGGCGCGGAGCGCACCCGCTACCTCGCCGACCGCGGCTACACCGCCCCGCACCTCCCCGCCCCCTGGGGCAAGGGCGCCGACGCCGTCACCCAGCTCGTCATCTCCGAGGAGATGCGCGCCGCGGACCTGCGCGCCCACGACATGATCATCGGCAACTGGGTCGTCCCGACGCTGATCGCGCACGGCTCGCCCGCCCAGCACGAGCGGTTCCTGCCCGCCTCGCTGCGCGGCGACGTCCGCTGGTGCCAGCTGTTCTCCGAACCCGGCGCCGGCTCCGACCTCGCCGCCCTGTCCACCCGCGCCGAGAAGGTCGACGGCGGCTGGCGGATCACCGGGCAGAAGGTCTGGACGTCCATGGCCCGCCAGGCCGACTGGGGCATCCTGCTCGCCCGCACCGACCCGTCCGTCCCCAAGCACAAGGGCCTGTCCTACTTCCTGCTCGACATGAGGTCGCCGGGCATCGACATCCGCCCGCTGCGCGAGCTCACCGGCGACGAGCTGTTCAACGAGGTCTTCCTCGACGGCGTCTTCGTCCCCGACGACCTGCTGGTTGCCCGGCCCGGCGACGGCTGGCGGCTCGCCCGCACCACCCTCGCCAACGAGCGCGTCTCGCTGTCGAACGACTCCTCGCTCGGCAGCGGCGGCGAGGCCCTCCTCGAACTCGCCGCCGAGGGCGCCGACGACGAGCGCCTCACCACCCTCGGCGGCATCCTCTGCGACGCCCAGTCCAGCAGCCTGTTCGGCCTGCGCACCACGCTGCGCTCGCTCGCCGGCGGCCAGCCCGGCGCCGAGTCCAGCATCGGCAAGCTGATCGGCGTCGAGCACATCCAGCAGGTGTGGGAGACCGCCGTCGACTGGATCGGCGCGGACGCGCTGACCGGCGAGGGCGCCGGCGGCATGCAGGACCCGACGTGGATGTTCCTCAACTCCCGCAACATGTCGATCGCGGGCGGCACCACCGACGTCCAGCTCAACATCATCGGGGAACGGCTCCTCGGCCTGCCCCGCGACCCGCAGCCCGCCGGGAGGGCCTGATGCCGATGGACCTGCAGGCCGAACGCGGCGCGTGCGGCGTGGACGGCGCCGCCGCCGCGGCCCGCCGGGTGATCGGCGCGCTCGTCCGGGCCGGCGACATCTCCGGCGCCGACATGGCCGACATCGCCGACCGGCTCAACGCCGTCGCCGACGACCTGGAGGCGCAGGCCCCGCCGCTGCGCGACCGCCTGGTGAACATGTGGCGCGGCGACGGCAACACCCGCCACGACCCGGCGACCGGCCCGGAGAACCCGATCGCCCCGCCGCTCGCCTACGTGGGCCGCCCGGACGGCTCCATCGAGAGCACCGTCACGCTGGACCTGCCCTACCAGGGCCCGCCGTCCAGCGTCCACGGCGGCGTCTCCGCCCTCCTGCTCGACCACACCCTCGGCGTCGCGAACGGCTGGGCGGGCACGTCCGGCATGACGGCGGAGCTGACCCTCCGCTACCACCACCTGACGCCGCTGTTCGAGCCCCTGACGGTCACCGCCCGCCAGGTCTCCGTCGACGGCCGCAAAATCCGCACCACCGGCGCCATCAGCGCGAACGGCCGCACCTGCGTCACCGCCGAGGGCCTCTTCATAGCCAAACACCCACCCCGCCCCCGCTGACCCTTGTGCGGTGGGGCGCCGATTCTCGCCCCAGATCACGTAGATGCGTTCTACGGAGGATGCGGCTACGGCCGATCGCGCGTCCCGGATCAGTGGCGGTAGAGCCGCTCCCGGGCGTCGTCGCGGAGGCGGCGGGCGATCGTGCCGTACTCGGCGGCGAGTTCGGCGCGGATGCGCTCCTCCTCACCGGGCTCCATGGCGACCGCCGGTTCGGCGGCCGGACGGCCGCGCAGCACCGCCATGCGCAGATGCGTGGGCGGGTGGCTCTCGTCCACGCGCAGGGCCCGGTGCGCGGCGGTGCGGCGGCGGCGTTCGCGCTCGGACTCGGGGACGGCGGCGAGCGCGTCGCGGTAGGCATCCCAGTAGTCCGTCTTGCGGTCGTTGAGCATGTGCTGCTGGACGGTCGTGGCGTGCGTGTCCTCCGCGACCAGGAGCGTGCCGAGCATGTCGGCGGTGGCTGCCGGTGAGGCGATCCGGGCGGCGAGGTCGTCGGCGAGGTACTCGGCGCGCTGCCCGGCGCGGAGGGTGAGCGCTTGCTGGAGGACGAACACGGCGGCGACCAAGCCGCTTGCCACCCGCTGGATCGTCCGCACCGCGAGGTCGATGAAGTAATTCTGCCTGTGGTCCCTAGGGCCCGGCCGGAGGAGGCCGTGCAGGCGGCCCAGCGTGGACAGGGACGTGCCGACGATCACCCCGTGCCTGGCGTCGCCGTTCACGCCGTGCGCCAGTTCGTGGCCCAGCAGCGCGACCTTCTGCTCGGGCGGCATCGCCTCCCACAGCGGGAGTCCGAGGACCAGGACGCGGCGCCGGCGCAGCCCGAGCGCGACATAGCCGGCGTTGTACGCCTCGGATGGGACGACGGCGTCGATCGGCCGCGCCCCCAGATCGGCCGCCACCCGGTCGAGCAGGCCGAACAAGGCGGGCGCGTCGGCGCGGCGGCGGACGTCCGGTGTCTTGCGCAAGCTGCCGAAGCGCGGCCGGATCGCCCAGGCGATCAGCGCGGCCACGATCGCCAGGACGACCGTCACGATGTTCGGGATCAGGACGATCAGGCAGATGGCGGTGGCGGCGAGGGCGACGGCCAGCGCGTGCACGCAGAGCGCGACCCCGTAGGAGGCGACCCGCGCGGCGTCCCATCCCGGGCGGTGCGCGGAGGAGCCCGCCACCTCCTCGTACAGCGACTCGACCATCCGCGCCGACCTCTGGTCGAGGCGCGCGCGGAGAAGGCCGGGCCGCGGGGCCGGGCTGGCGGGCGCCGTGATCACGCCCCATCCGCAGGCCGCGCACCAGGCCGGAAAGCCCGCGACCGGCGTCAGCGGGTCGGCACAGTCCGGGCACTGGTCGGGCGTGATCACTCCGGTCATGGCCGAGGATCCTAAAGCGATCTTCGGGGTGGTGGCCGGTTCGTCCGGTAACGAATCAGTCGAGGCTTTTCTCGACCTGGCGGCGGATGACCTTGCCGGTGGCGTTGCGGGGCAGGGGCGAGGTCGTGATCTTCCAGCGGGACGGGACCTTGAAGTAGGCGAGGCGCTCGCGGGCGAACGCGGTCAGGTCCGCCTCGGAGGCGGGGTCGGCGCCGAAGACGACGACGGCGAGGACCTCCTGGCCGAGGTCGGGGTGCGGGACGCCGAGCACGATGCACTCGCGGACGCCCGGGTACTCGGCGAGGGCGTTCTCGATCTCGGCCGGGTAGACGTTCTCGCCGCCGCGGATGATCAGGTCGGAGCGGCGGGCGGTGAGGCGGAGGCGGCCCTGCTCGACCATGCCGATGTCGCCGGTGCGCAGCCAGCGGTCGGGGCCGATGGCGCGGGCGGTGGCCTCCTCGTCGCGCCAGTAGCCGAGCATGTTGTAGGCGCTGCGGACGCAGACCTCGCCCTCCTCGCCCTCCGGCAGCGGCTTGCCGTCGGGGTCGCGGATCTCCAGCGCGACGCCCGCGACGGGGCGGCCGAGCGTGCCCGGCGCCTCGGCCAGGTCCATCGGGGACGCGACGGCGACGCCCGTGCACGTCTCGGTGAGCCCGTAGCTGTCGACGAGGGCGTTCGCGGCCGGCGGGAACGCGGCGCGCAGCTTCTCCTTGAACGCCGGGGAGGACGGCGCGGACGCCAGCGCGAACCCGGTGAGCGAGGACGTGTCGTACCGGGACAGGTCGCCGTGCTCGATCATCCGGTTCGCCATCGTGGGCACGGCGCCCCAGTTCGTGACGCGCTCCTTCTCGATCAGCCGCAGGACCTTGTCGACGTCGAACGCGCCCTCGTGCATGACCACGGCGGTGCCGGTGGCGAGCCGGGGGACGGCGAGGTTGTGCAGGCTGGCGATGTGGAACAGCGGCAGCGCGAGCAGGTAGCGCCGGGACGCGGGGTCGGAGGGGTCGCCGAAGGCCCGCAGCAGCGCGTCGTTCAGCCGGTGGTACTCGATCACCGAGGTCAGGTTGCGGTGCGAGTGCACCGCCCCCTTCGGGCGGCCTGACGTGCCGCTGGTGTAGAGGATGACCGCCGGGTCGTCCTCGGCGGCGTCCGGGACGTCCAGGGCGGCGGACGGGTACCGGGTCGCGAGCGCCGGGACGTCCTCCTCGACCGTGAGGACGCGGGTGCCGGCGGGCAACTGGGCGGCGCGCTTGGCGTCCGCGACGACGAGCACCGGCTCGGTGTGGCCGAGGGCGTACTCGATCTCGCGGGGCGCCCACCAGGCGTTGTACCCGACGGGTATGGCGCCCGCGGCGATCGCCCCCCAGAACGCGACGATCCATTCGGGGGTGTTGGCGGCGTCGATGGCGACGCGGTCGCCGGGCCGCACGCCGTGCTCCTCGCGCAGCGCCTTCGCCAGCGACGCGGCCTGCGCGGCGTGCTCGGCGAAGCTCAGCCGGCGGGTCGCGGTGACGATGTAGTCGCGGTCGCCGTACCCGGCGGAGCGGGCGAGCACCTCGCCCAGGCTCCGGGCCCGCCCGGCGAACACCGGGAGGCGGGCGCCGAGGACGTCCTCCTCGCGCAGTTCGAACTCGCCGCCGGGCCCCGTCAGCCGCTGCATGATCTCCATCGCCGTCGTGGGCATGTGGCCTCCTCCTCGCGTGGCCGAAGGCTCTCACCTCGGCCGCGGGATCCAGCGGCCCTTTCCGCTGAGCGAGACCGAGCCGCAGGGTACCCGCCCGACTTGGAGCGTTCCCGGTCAGCGGGACTGCGACGAACGCGTGGGCCGCGTCACATCACCATGACCGCACCAGGACGGATGCAGGGGGATGACATGGGAAGCCTCGACGGGAAGGTCGCGATCGTCACCGGTGCGGGCCAGGGCGTCGGCCAGGGGATCGCGCTGGCGCTGGCGTCCGAGGGCGCGGCGATCGCCGTGCTCGGCCGGACGCCGGCGAAGCTGGAGACGACGTGCGGCCTCGTCCGGGAGCGGGGCGCGGAGGCCGAGCCGTTCGCCTGCGACGTGGCGGACACCGAAGCGATCCCGGGCGTGGTGGACGCGGTCGCCGCCCGGTTCGGGGGCGTCGACGTCCTCGTCAACAACGCCTACTCGGGCGCCTACGGGCCGCTGCTGACGATGAGCGACGCCAAGTTCCAGAAGGGCTTCATGACCGGCCCGTTCGCGGCGTTCGCGTTCATGAGGGCGTGCCACCCGCACATGAAGGCGCGGGGCGGCGGCAGCATCGTCAACCTCGTCACGTCCGCGATGGTCCGCTGGGACCCGGCGACGTACGGCGCGTACGCGGCGGCCAAGCAGGCGCTGCGGTCGCTGACCCGGACGGCCGCCGCCGAGTGGGGCCCGGACGGGATCCGCGCCAACTCCATCGCGCCGCACGCCCTCTCACCCGGGCTGAAGCAGTGGGCGGAGGCGAACCCGGAGGCCGCGGAGGAGTTCCGCAAGACCATCCCGCTCGGCTACATCGGCGACTGCGAGGCCGACATCGGCAACGCCGTCGTCGCCCTCGTCCAGCCCGCCATGCGCTACCTGACCGGCGCCACCGTCCCGCTGGACGGCGGCCAGGCCTACTTCGGCTGACCACTTCGAACCACTTCGGCCGACCACTTCGGCCGACCACACCGGCCGACCACTTCGGCCGACCGGGCGCGCCCCGGCCGAGGGCAGAGAGCACGCCCCCCGCCGCACCTCACCCACCCCACCGCCGCTTCGCCGCGGCCGGTGAAAGGAGAACGGCCTAATGAAGGTCGAGAAGATCGGACGCCTCGCAGCGGGCGCCCTCGCGGTGACGCTGCTGGCCTCCTGCGCCAGCTCGCGCTCCGGCACGGACGCGACGTCAGGCGGCGGAGGGACGCGCGACGGCGGCACCACCGGCGCCGCCGCGACCGCCACCTCGTTCGGGACGCTGCCGTCCCCGTGCGGCAAGGGCGACGCGAAGGGCTCCACCGACCAGGGCGTCACCGACAAGGAGATCCGCATCGGGTTCGGCGACGACCGCGGGTTCACCTCCGCGCCGGGCCTGTCCAAGGAGATGGGCGACGCGGTCAGCGCCATGATCGACTGGTGCAACCAGCAGGGCGGCATCAACGGCCGCACGATCAAGGGCGACCAGTACGACGCCGCCTACACCCAGTCCGTGAAGGTGGTGCAGCAGGCCTGCAAGCAGGACTTCATGCTGGTCGGCCAGGGCTTCGCGATGGACGACGCGGCGGAGCAGTACCGGGTCGGCTGCAAGCTGCCGACGGTCGCCGGCTACACCGTCGGCCCGAACGCGGCGATGGGGCCGATGAAGTACGAGGCCGTCCCGTACCCGGTGGACCTGATGAACATCGGGGCGCTGCGGATCGCGGAGAAGCAGTTCCCGGACTTCAAGAGCAGGACGGACGTGCTGCACTCGACGTCGCCCGCCGTGGAGACGGGCTCCGGCAAGGTCGCCGCGGCGATGAACTCCATCGGCGTCAAGCCGATGGACTGCGGCATCAAGCTGAACGACGCCGGTGAGAGCAGCTACATGCCGTTCGCGCAGAAGATCAAGAAGTGCGGCGCGCAGTACCTGTGGACGTCCGACTCCCCGGACCCGGGGCAGTTCAGCCTGCTGGAGACGATCGACCGGGCGGGCGTGAAGCCGACCTACCTGTTCGAGGCGACCTGGTACAGCACGCTCGTCTCGCAGTGGAACAAGGCGGGCGTCGGCAACGACATCAACGTCGGCATGATCTTCCAGCCGTTCGAGAACGCGGCCAAGGTCCCGGCGGTCAAGCAGTACATGGACATCGTCAACGCCCACCACGGCAAGGTCGCGCTGCTCGGCATGCAGGCGACGTCGGCGTTCCTGCTGTGGGCGCAGGCGGCCAAGACCTGCGGGTCGGACCTGACCCGGCAGTGCATGGTGAACGAGCTGGCGAAGGTCCACGAGTGGACGGGCGGCGGGCTGCACGCGCCGACCGACCCGGGCGCCAACAAGCCCGCGTCCTGCGCGCTGATGGTGCGGCTGAACGGGACGAAGTTCGAGCAGGTGTTCCCGAAGAACGTCGGCGAGTTCGAGTGCGGCGGCGACTTCGTGGTGAAGACCGACCCGAAGACCTGGGGCACCGCGCTGAACGGCGACCGCACGTCCACCAAGTTCCTGACCGGCGACGTCATCAAGCCCCGGTCCTCCTGATTCCGCCGGAGGCGCGACATAGGGCGGTGAATCAATGACGACGTTCCTGACGTACACGATCCTCGGCCTGGTGCTCGGCGCGGTGTACTCCATCGCGGCGTCGGGGCTGGTGCTGACCTACAACACCTCGGGCATCTTCAACTTCGCGCACGGCGCCCAGGCCATGTTCGGGACGTTCCTGTACTGGCAGTTCCAGCAGTGGGGCTGGCCGGCGTGGCTGGCGCTGGTCGCGGTGATCGGGGTGGTGGGCCCGGCGATGGGCGCGGCCCTGCACGCCGTGATCATGAAGGGGCTGCGCGGCACCGCGGACGTCACGAAGATCATCGTGACGGTGGCGGTCCTGCTCGGCACCGTGTACCTCGCGCAGTGGGTGTGGGACCCCGACGAGGCCCGCACCGTGGACATGTTCTTCGGCTCCGGCGCGAAGATCACGCTCGGCGGGGTGGAGATCCGCTACCACGAGCTGGTCTGCCTGGTCGCGGCGGTCGCGATCGCCGCCGGCCTGCGGGTGCTGTTCACCCGCACCCGGGCGGGCGTGGTGATGCGCGGCTCGGTCGACGACCCGGACCTGCTGCGGCTGAACGGCCACGACCCGGAACGCGCCGCGATGCTGTCGTGGGCGCTCGGCTCCACCCTCGCGGTGCTCGCCGGGGTGCTGATCGTGCCGATCAGCGGCGGCGCGCTGGACGCCGACCAGCTGACCCTGCTGGTGATCGACGCGTTCGCGGCGGCGATGTTCGGCCGGCTGCGCAGCATCCCCCGCACCTTCGCGGGAGCGATGGTGCTGGGCCTCGCGGCGAACTACGTGCTGGCGTACCTGCCGTCCGCCGGGACGTTCACCGGCAACCTGCGGGTCTCGCTGCCGATGATCATCCTGTTCGTGGTGCTGGTGGTGCTGCCGCAGGACCGGCTGCGCGGCGCCGCCGTCCGGACCCGCGAGCGGTACCGGCCGCCGACCGTCCGCTCGGCGGCGGTGTGGGGCGCCGTCCTGATCGCCGGCGTGTACCTGTACAGCCTGCTGCTGTCGGACTCCGGCGTCACGACGTTCGCGCTCGGCATGACGTTCGCGATCATCGCGCTGTCGCTGACCGTGCTCACCGGCTACGCGGGCGAGCTGAACCTCGCGCCGCTGTCGTTCGGCGCGGTGGCGACGGTCGTGGCGTTCCACGCCGGGGTGCGCGGCAGCGGCCTGGACGCGCGGCTGAACGTGCAGGGGGTGCTGCTCGCCGTGGTGGCGGCGGCGCTGGTCGGCGGGCTCGTCGCGCTGCCCGCGCTGCGGCTGCGGGGTCTCTACCTCGCGCTCGCGACGCTGGCGTTCGGCGAGTTCCTGTCGAACATGGTGCTGCGCGATACGACGGAGCACGAGCTGTTCGGCATGAGGTTCACCCTGTTCCCGGGCGGTTCGCTGGTCGTCCCGCCGCTGAAGATCGGGCCGCTCGACCTGCGGGACGGGACGTCCTCGCTGATGACCGCGACGGTGCTGTTCGCGCTGATCGGCGTCGGGCTCGCCGCGCTGCGGAGCAGCGGGTACGGGCGGCGGCTCGCGGCGATGAAGGACAGCCCGGCCGCGACGGCGATGCTCGGGCAGAACCTGATCCGGCTGAAGCTGAGCGTCTTCATGATCTCCGCGGCGATCGCGGGCCTCGGCGGCGTGCTGATGGCGTCCGCGACCGGGACCGTCGCGCAGGAGAACTTCACCTTCGTCGGCAGCCTCGGCCTGCTGATGCTCGTCGTGGTGGCCGGGATCGGCTACATCAGCGGCGCGCTGTTCGGCGGGCTGATGGCGGGTGTCGGGTCCGCCGTGCTGGTCGCCACGTTCAACGACCTGGCGCTGAGCCACGAGGGCATGGCGAACGTCTACACCGCGCTCGGCCATCTCGTCCTGGTGATGACCGCGCTGGTCGGGATGGGCGTCGGCCGGAACCCGAGCGGGTTCGTGCACGACGTCGCCGACTCCTACCGGAGGCTGCGCGGCGCCAGGCCCGTCCTGTACGGGGGAGGCGCGGCCGGCGCGGCGCTGTACGCCTTGGCGGTCACCGATGTGATCGGCGCCTGGACGTTCGCGATCGCCGCGCTGTGCGTGGTCATGCTGCTGCCGGTCGTCGGACGGATGGTCACGGAGGAGCGCGGCGCCCGCGAGACGCCGCCGGAGCTGGCGGGCCTGGACGAGCCGTACACCGACGAGCTGCGCGCGAAGCTCGACCGGGCGCTCGGGCTGCCGGCCGCGCACCGCCCGGCCCGTCCCGCGCCCGCCCTGAGGGGAGAAGCGAATGCCCCTGCTTGAGACACGCGACATCACCGTGCGGTTCGGCGGCAACACCGCGGTGGACGGCGTCGGGCTCACCATGGACGAAGGGCGGATCACCGGGCTGATCGGCCCGAACGGCGCCGGCAAGACCACGATGTTCAACACCATCACCGGGCTCCAGAAGCCCGCGTCCGGGCAGGTGCTGCTGGACGGCGCCGACATCACCGGGCTGTCCCCGGCCAAGCGCGCGCGGCGCGGCATGGCGCGCACCTTCCAGCGGCTGGAGCTGTTCCTGTCGCTGTCGGTGCGCGACAACGTCCGCGTCGCGGGGGACGTCCTGCGCAGCCGCGGCCGCCGCGGGCGGTTCGACCTGAACGAGGCCACCGACCGGGTCCTCGAACGGACGGGGCTGACCGACATCGCCGACCGCGACGTGTCGGACATCCCGATCGGGCGGGCCCGCGTCGTCGAGGTGGCGCGGGCGCTGATGACCTCGCCGCGCGTCCTGCTGCTCGACGAGCCCGCGTCCGGGCAGACCGAGCGGGAGACCGAGGCGTTCGCGGAGATGCTCACCGGCCTGGCCGGGGAGGGCCTCGCGATCTGCCTGGTCGAGCACGACCTGCCGCTGGTCATGCGGCTGTGCTCGACCATCCACGTGCTGGACTACGGCGAGCTGATCGCGTCCGGCACGCCGCGGGAGGTCCGCGAGTCGCCGAAGGTCGTCGCCGCCTACATCGGCACCGAGGAGGCGGTCTCATGACCGGGACGGAGACCGTGGCGGAGCCCGGGCCGGAGCCGCTGCTGGAGCTGGCCGGCGTCCGCGCCGGGTACGGCGCGATCGAGGTGCTGCACGGCGTCGACCTCGCGCTCAGGCCGGGCTCGCTGCTGGCGCTGCTCGGCCCGAACGGCGGCGGCAAGTCCACCACCATGCGTGTGTGCGCGGGCCTGCACCCGGCGACGGGCGGGGAACTGCGGTTCGCCGGGCGGAAGGTCAACGGCATCTCCGCGCAGGACGCCGCGAAGCTGGGCGTCTGCTCCATCCCGGAGGGCCGGGGCGTGTTCCCGAACCTGACCGTCCGGGAGAACCTGTGGGCCGCCACCGGAACCGGCGCGAAGCTCGACGACCTGGAGGAGAAGGCGTACGGCCGCTTCCCGATCCTCGGGAAGCGGCGGGACCAGCTCGCCGGGTCGATGTCCGGCGGCGAGCAGCAGATGCTCGCGCTGTCGCGGGCGCTCGGCACCGACCCCGCGGTGCTGCTGCTCGACGAGCTGTCCATGGGGCTCGCGCCCATGATCGTGACGCGGATGTACGAGACGGTCGCCGAGCTGGTCGAGGAGGGCCTGTCGGTGCTGGTGGCCGAGCAGTTCGCGCGCGCCGTGCTGCCGATCGCCGACACCGCGGCGCTGATGCTGAACGGGCGGGTCGTGGCGGCCGGCGCGCCCGCCGAGATCGAGGGCCGGATGGCCGGCGACTACCTGGGAGGTTGACGATGCTCACCGAGGAACGACGCGAGAAGTTCAAGGACGACGTGGCCCGGCAGAGGCTGCGGGCCGACGGCCCGCGCTTCGACGGCGCGCTCCGGATCGCCGGCGCGCTCGCGATGGTCGTCGGGGTGGTCGGCGCGTTCGTCGCCTACAACGTCTCGCTCGCGCAGGACGACATGCGCGACGTCGGGTCGCTGCAGACGCTCGCCACCGGCTTCCTGGCGGTGACGGTGCTCGGCGCCGCGCTGTACCTGGCGTCGGCCGTGACCCGCGTCCTGCGGCTGTGGCTGCTGCGGCAGCTGCTGGAGCAGCAGTCCCACACCGACCAGATCACCGCGGCGCTCGAATCGCGCTGAGGCCCGTCGCTCCCAGTCAGCGGGATGTCCGGAACGTCCGGGCATCCCGCTGATTAACGTCGAGGGGCACCCACCCGGGCCCGCGGCGACCCGCAAGACTCACCCAGGGAACTCGATGACCAAGGAAACCCCCGATGTGTTCACCCCGGCGAAACTGGGGCCGATCACGCTGCGCAACCGCACCATCAAGGCGGCCACCTACGAGGGGCTGACCAGGAAGGGGCAGGTCACCGACGCGCTGATCGACTTCCACGTCCGGCACGCCCGCGGCGGCGTCGGGATGACGACCGTGGCGTACTGCGCGGTGGCGCCGGAGGGCCGGACCGACAGCCGGCAGATCCACTGGCGGGACGAGGCGATGCCCGGCCTGCGGAAGCTGACCGACGCCGTGCACGCCGAGGGAGCCGCCGTCCAGGCGCAGATCGGGCACGCCGGCCCGGTCGCCAACCCCAAGAGCAACAAGCTCCCCTCGCTCGCGCCGAGCCGCCACTTCCACCTGACGACGCAGACCGTCGCCAAGGCCGCCACGCACGCGGACATCAAGCGGGTCGTCGAGGCGCACGCCCGCGCGGGCCGGATGGCGATCGAGGCCGGGTTCGACTCGATCGAGATCCACATGGGGCACAACTACCTGACCAGCTCGTTCCTCAGCCCCAAGGTCAACCACCGCAAGGACGAGTACGGCGGGTCGCTGGAGAACCGCGCCCGGCTGGCCCGCGAGATCGGCCGCGCCGTCCGCGACGCCGTCGGCGACCGCGTCGCGGTCACCGCGAAGCTGAACATGGACGACGGCGTGCCCGGCGGCTTCTGGATCGACGAGGCGATCCAGGTCGCGCGGTGGCTGGAGGCGGACGGCTCGGTCGACGCCCTCCAGATGACCGCCGGCAGCTCCCTCCTCAACCCCATGTACCTGTTCAAGGGCGACGCGCCGCTGCACGAGTTCGCCGCCGTCATGAAGCAGCCGACCAAGCTCGGCATCAAGCTGATCGGCAAGCACTTCCTGAAGTCCTACCCGTACCGGGACCTCTACCTGCTCAAGGACGCCCGGCAGATCCGCGCGGCGGTGAAGCTGCCGATGATCCTGCTCGGCGGCGTCACCGACCGCGCCGGCATGGACACCGCCATGGCGGAGGGCTTCCAGTTCGTCGCGATGGCCCGCGCGCTGCTGCGCGAGCCCGACCTGATCAACCGGATCAAGGACAAGCCCGCCACCGGGTCGCTGTGCATCCACTGCAACAAGTGCATGACGGCGATCTACGGCGGCACCCACTGCGTCCTGTCCACCGAGCCCGCCTGGGGAAGCGCGAGTGCGTGACGAGACGATCGCGGACCTGCTCCTGGAGAGGCTGGGCGACGAGCGGCCCGGCCTGCGCAGCCGCGAGCGGACGTGGTCGTGGGACGAGGTCGTCAGGGAGAGCGCCGCGCGCGCGTCGCTGGCCCGGGGGCTGCGCCGGGACGGACCGTTCCACATCGGCGTGCTGCTCGACAACGTGCCCGAGTACGTCCTGTGGCTGGGCGGGGCGGCGCTGAGCGGCGCGACCATCGTCGGGATCAACCCGACCCGGACCGGCGCGTACCTGGAGCAGGAGGTCCGGCACACCGACCTCCAGCTGATCGTCACCGACGCGGCCGGCGCGAAGCTGCTGGACGGCCTGGACGTCGGCGTCCCCCGCGACCGCTTCCTGCTGGTCGACGACCCCGGCTACGCGCCGCTCGTCGAGAGCCACGCCTGCGAGCCCGAACGCGACCCGGCGATCACCCCGAAGACGCAGATGCTGCTGCTGTTCACGTCCGGCACGACCGGGGCGTCCAAGGCGGCCCGCTGCTCGCAGGGGCGGCTCGCCGAGCTGGGCCGCGACAACAGCGCCAAGTACGACGTCAAGCGCGACGACATCAGCTACTGCCCGATGCCGCTGTTCCACGGGAACGCGCTGATGGCGCTGTGGGCGCCGTCGCTGGCCGCCGGCGCGTGCGTCGTGCTGACGCCGAAGTTCTCCGCGTCCGGGTTCCTGCCGGACGTCCGCTTCTACGGGGCGACGTTCTTCACCTACGTCGGCAAGGCGATCGGCTACATCCTCACGACGCCGGAGCGGCCCGACGACGCCGACAACACCCTCACGCACGGGTTCGGCACCGAGGCGTCGCCGGAGGACAAGGCCGCGTTCCTGCGCCGCTTCGGCGCGCGGCTCGTCGAGGGGTACGGGTCCAGCGAGGGCGCCGGGATGATCAGGCGGGTGCCGGACGCCCCGCCGACCGCGTTCGGCGTCCCGATGCACGGCGGCGTCCGCATCGTGAACCCCGAGACCCGCGAGACGTGCGCCCGCGCCGTCCTGGACGGGCACGGCCGCGTCACCAACCCCGAGGAGGCGGTCGGCGAGATCGTCGACGTCGACGGCGCCGAGAAGTTCGAGGGCTACTACAAGAACCCCGAGGCCGACGCCGAGCGCGTCCGGCACGGCTGGTACTGGACGGGCGACCTCGGCTACATCGACGAGGCCGGGTTCCTGTACTTCGCGGGGCGGTCCGGCGACTGGATCCGGGTCGACTCCGAGAACATCTCCGCGCTGCTCACCCAGACCGTCGTCCGCCGCCACCCGAAGATCGTGGACGCGGTCGCGTTCGGCGTCCCGGACCCGCGCTCCGGCGACCAGGTGATGGCCGCGATCGAGATCCCCGCCGACGTGGAGTTCGCCGACCTGGAGTTCGCCGCGTTCCTCGCCGCCCAGGACGACCTCGGCACCAAGGGCGCGCCGCGCTTCGTGCGCGTCTCGCACGCGCTGCCGACGACCGGCTCCGGCAAGCTCAGCAAGAAGCAGCTCCAGCTTGAAGGGTGGCGCACCACCGACCCCGTGTACCACTGGGTGGGCCGGGGTGCGCCAGCCTACGAGCCGATGAGCGACACCGACAAGGCGGCGCTGCGCGAGGAATTTCTCGCCAGCGGCCGCGAGCGCTACCTCCCTTGACCAGCCGACCCGAACCGGCCGACGTCAACTCCGCCGACCGACCCGACGACCACGAGAGGCGTACGTGACTCCGCTCCCCACCTGAAGGAAGGGGCTTCCAACCCGAGGGTTGCGGTCCAGCCCGAACCGATCCCTTGCGGGACAGCAGAAAAGTAACACAGGCCAGGTAAACAATTTTCCCACTGGCTGAAGTCGGTGGTTCCCTCGCTAGGAGACCGATGGATCTGCGTGAGTCCGCAGCGCACCAGGAACTGCGCGCGGAACTGAGGGCCTACTTCGCGGGCCTGCTGCCCCCGGACGTCCGCCGCCGGGCCGGCGAGGAGGGCGTCGGCGGCGGCACGTTCCGCGAGATCGTCAAGATGCTCGGCCAGGACGGCTGGCTCGGCTACGGCTGGCCCACCGAGTACGGCGGGCAGGGCAAGTCGATCGCCGAGCAGTACGTGTTCTTCGACGAGGTGCAGCGCGCGGGCCTGCCGTTCCCGTTCGTCACCGTGAACACGGTCGGCCCGACGCTGATGCGGTACGGGACCGAGGAGCAGAAGAAGAAGTTCCTGCCCGGCATCCTCGCGGGCGACATCGTCTTCGCGATCGGCTACTCCGAGCCCGACGCCGGCACCGACCTGGCCTCGCTGCGCACCAGGGCCGTCCTCGACGGGGACCACTACGTCGTCGACGGGAACAAGGTGTTCACCAGCGGCGCCAACACCGCCGACTACGTCTGGCTCGCCGCGCGGACGAACCCGGACGTGCCGAAGCACAAGGGCATCTCGATCCTCACCGTCCCGACCAGCGCGGACGGGTTCTCCTGGAGCCCGATCCAGACGGTCGGCGGGATGGTCGTGACCGCGACCTACTACAACGGGATCCGCGTCCCGGCGACGGAGGTCGTCGGGGAGGTCGACGGCGGCTGGCGGCTCATCACCACCCAGCTCAACCACGAGCGGATCGGGCTCGCCGCGCTCGGCGGCCGGATGATCCGGCTGTGGGAGGACGTCCGGGACTGGGCCCGCGAGAACGGCGTCATCGACCTGCCGTGGGTGCGCGCCGACCTCGCCCGCACCTACGCCCGGCTGGAGGCGATGCGGCTGATGAACTGGAAGATGACGATGGCGGTCGAGGCCGGGGAGCTGACCGGCGCGCAGGCCGGCGCGGCGAAGTCCTACGGCACCGAGACGCACATCTTCGTGCAGCGGACGCTGACCGGGATCCTCGGCGCGGCGGGCCGGATCCGTCCCGAGTCGCCGGGCGCGGTGCTGTTCGGGCAGATCGAGCAGCTGTCCCGGCAGGGCATCGTCAACACCTTCGGCGGCGGCGTCAACGAGGTGCTGCGCGACATGGTCGCCGTCCAGGGGCTCGGGCTGCCGAGGGTGAAGCGGGCATGAGCGGCGCCGGCGTGAGCGGGGACTACGAGGAGCGCCTCCAGGCGTGGGTCGGGCGCGAGCTGGTCGCGCGGCGCCCCGGGCCGGACCCGGTCAACGTGCCGATGATCCGGCACTGGGTCGAGGCGATGGAGGACGCGAACCCGGTCTACCTGGACGAGGACGCCGCGAAGGCCACCGGGCGCGACGGCGTCGTGGCGCCCGCGTCGATGATCCAGGCGTGGACGATGCGGGGTTACGCGGCGACCGTCCGCCCGCCGTCCGAGCCGAGCGGGTTCGACGAGCTGGTGGCGCTGCTCGCCGAGGGCGGCTACACCTCCGTCGTCGCGACGGACTCCGAGCTGGAGTTCGAGCGGGAGCTCGTCCCCGGCGACCACGTGTCCGTCGAGGAGCACGTCGAGTCGATCTCACCGGAGAAGAGGACCGGTCTCGGGGCCGGGCGGTTCGTCAGCACGGTGAAGACGTACCGGGACGCGTCCGGCGAGGTCGTCGCGACGCAGCGGTGGCGGACGCTCCGGTTCCGCCCCGCCGAGAAGCCCGCCGAGAAGCCCGCCGCGCAGGCCGCCGACAAGCCCGCCGTGCAGGCCGCCGAGAAGCCCGCCGGGCAGGCGGAGGAGAAGCCGAAGGCGCTGCGGCCGCGTCCCGCGATCAACCCCGACAACGCGTTCTGGTTCGAGGCCGCCCGCGAGCACCGCCTCGTCGTCCAGCGGTGCGCCGACTGCAAGTCGCTGCGGCACCCGCCCGGCCCCTGCTGCCCCCAGTGCGGCTCGTTCGCGTGGGACACCGTCGAGTCGTCCGGCCGGGGCCACGTCTACACCTTCACGGTCAACCACCACCCGCGGCACCCCGCGTTCGACTACCCGCTCGTGGTAGCGGTGATCGAGCTCGCCGAGGGCACCCGCCTGATCGCGAAC
This sequence comes from Spirillospora sp. NPDC046719, assembly GCF_040645715.1. Classification (NCBI taxonomy): domain Bacteria; kingdom Bacillati; phylum Actinomycetota; class Actinomycetes; order Streptosporangiales; family Thermomonosporaceae; genus Spirillospora; species Spirillospora sp. NPDC046719. The sequence continues at coordinate 24,425 of NZ_JBEYYT010000060.1, forward strand.
ATGGCGGGCGTCGAGCCCGCGGACGTCGAGGTCGGCATGCCCGTCGTCCTCGACTGGATCGACCCCGACCCTGACCTTTCGCTGCCGGTGTTCCGCCCGGCCGCACACGAGGAGCGCTGATGGACTTCACCCTTGGCGAGGAGCTGGAAGCGGTCAGGGACCTGGCCCGGCAGATCTTCACCGACCACGCCACGCAGGAGCGGATCCGCGCCGCCGAGCGCTCCGGCACCGGCACCGACCAGGCGCTCTGGGGCGAGCTCGCGTCCGCCGGGCTGCTCGGCGTCGCGCTGCCCGAGGACGCGGGCGGCGCCGGCCTCGGCGTAGGGGCGCTGTGCGTCCTGCTGGAGGAGCAGGGCCGCGCCGTCGCGCCCGTCCCGCTCTGGCCGTCGCTCGCCGCCGGGCTCACCCTGGCTTCGCACAACACCTCCGGCCTGCTGGTGTCCGGCGTCGTCGACGGGACGGCCCGGCTGACGCTCGCGCTGGAGGAGTTCGCGCCCGCCGACCCGGCGGACCCGCGCTGCGAGGCCGCCCGCGACGGCGACGGATGGCGGCTCACCGGCACCAAGGCCGCCGTCCCCTACGCCGAAGGCGCCGACTTCATGCTCGTCGCCGCCCGCACCCCGGCCGGCCCCGGCCTGTTCCTCCTCGGCACCGGCGTCGACGGGGTGAGCTGGGAGCACGTCGACACCACCGCGCACGACGGCGCCGCCACCCTGACCCTCGACGGCGCGCCCGCACAGCAGCTCCCCGCCGGGTCCCTCGGCACCGCGCTGCGGCTGTCGCGCGTCGCGCTCGCCGCCGTCCAGACCGGCGTCGCCGACGGCGCGCTCCGCCTCGCCGCCGACTACCTCTCCACCCGCGAGCAGTTCGGCCGCCCGCTCGGCACCTTCCAGGCCGCGCAGCACCAGCTCGCCGACTGCTACATCGAGATCGACGCGCTGCGCGTCTCCGTGTGGCACGCCGTGTCGCTGATCGACGCGGGCGAGGACGCCGACACCGCCGTCCTGGTCGCCAAGTGGTGGTCGGACGAGGGCGGGCTCAACGTCGTCCACCGCGTCCAGCACCTGCACGGCGGCATCGGCGTCGACGTCGACTACCCCGTCCACCGGCACTTCCTGTGGGGCAAGCAGATCTCCGGGATGCTCGGCGGCGCGTCCGCCGACCTCGAGGCCCTGGGCGCCGCCCTGTGAGCGCGACCGCGAGCCGGACCGCGAGCCGTGCCTACGACGAGGTCGCCGTCGGGGAGGAGCTGCCCGAGCTGCCGATCCCGCTGACCCGCACGATGATCGTCGCGACCGCCCTGGCGAGCCGCGACTACCAGGACGTCCACCACGACCCGGCGCTCGCCGAGGAGCGCGGCTCCAAGGACGTCTTCATGAACATCCTGACCACCAACGGGCTCGTCGACCGGTACGTCACCGCCTGGGCGGGACCCGCCGCCCGGGTGAAGGCGATCAGGATCCGGCTCGGCGCCCCCAACCACCCGGGCGACACCATGGTCCTCACCGGCACCGTCTCCGCCAAGCACGACGACGGCCACCGCGTCGAGATCGCCGTGCGCGGCGTCAACGCGATCGGCCCGCACGTCACCGGGACCGTCGTCGTCGAGCTTCCGGCCGGCCGAGAGCAGGGAGGCGCCGCGTGAGCGTCCTGCCCGGCGCCGCCGCCATCGCCGGCATCGGCGCCACCGAGTTCTCCAAGGAATCCGGGCGCAGCGAGTTGCAGCTCGCCTGCGAGGCCGTCCTCGCCGCCATCACCGATGCCGGGCTCGAACCGTCCGACGTCGACGGCCTGGTCACCTTCACCGCCGACACCAGCAGCGAGATCCACATCGCCCGCAACCTCGGCATCGGCGAGCTGACGTTCTTCTCCCGCGTCGGGTACGGCGGCGGCGCCGCCTGCGGCACCGTCCAGCAGGCCGCGATGGCCGTCGCGACCGGGGTCGCCGACGTCGTCGTCTGCTACCGCGCGTTCAACGAGCGGTCCGGCGAGCGCTACGGCCTCGGCCAGGCGAACCGGCCGATGGACGTCAGCGCCGACCGCGCCGCCTACTCGTGGATGACCCCGTTCGGGCTGTCGACCCCCGCCCAGTGGGTCGCCATGTTCGCCACCCGCTACATGTACGAGTACGGCGCGACCAGCGAGGACTTCGGCCGCGTCGCCGTCGTCGACCGCGCGCACGCCGCCACCAACCCCAAGGCGTGGTTCCACGGGCGGCCCATCACCCTCGAAGAGCACCAGGCGTCCCGCTGGATCGCCGAGCCCCTCCACCTGCTGGACTGCTGCCAGGAGAGCGACGGCGGCCAGGCCCTCGTCATCGTGTCCGCGCAGCGCGCCCGCGACCTCCCGCACCGTCCCGCCCTCATCTGGGGCGCCGCGCAGGGCTCGGGCAACGACCAGCACATGATGACGAGCTACTACCGCTCCGAGATCTCCGGCATCCCCGAGATGGGGCTCGTCGGACGCCAGCTCTACGCCCAGTCGAGCCTGACGCCCGCCGACATCCAGGCCGCGATCCTCTACGACCACTTCACGCCGCTCGTCCTCCCTCAACTGGAGGAGCTCGGCTTCTGCGCCAGGGGCGAGGCCAAGGACTTCATCGCCGACGGCAACCTCGCGCTCACCGGCCGCCTGCCGTTCAACACCCACGGCGGCCAGCTCGGCGAGGCCTACATCCACGGCATGAACGGCATCGCCGAGGCCGTCCGGCTGGTGCGGGGCACCTCGGTGAACCAGCCGGGCGACGTCCACAACGTCCTGGTCACCGCCGGAACCGGCGTCCCGACCAGCGGCCTGATCCTGGGAGCGGACCAGTGAACGCCGGCGACTGGAAGGGCCGCGCCCTCGGCACCCGCACCGTCGAGTACGACGAGACGCGCCCCATCCTCTACGCGCTCGCGGTCGGCGCGCACGCCACCGACCTCGACCTCGTCTTCGAGGAGCGGCTGCGGGTCCTGCCGACGTTCGCGCTGACGCTCGCGCAGTGGGCGCCCGACGCGCTCGGCTCCGCGGGCGCCTTCGACGTCCGGACGGCGGTGCACGGGACGCAGCGCCTCCGCGTCCTCGCGCCCCTCCCGCGCGCGGGCGCCGTCGAGATGTCCGCGCACGTCTCCGACGTCTGGGACAAGGGCCGCGCGGCCGTCTTCGACGTCACCGTCACCAGTCCGTACTTCGAGGCGACGTGGTCGCTGTTCGCGCCCGGATCCGGTGGCTTCGGCGGCGAGCGGGGACCGTCCGCGCGGCCGCGGCCGGCCGCGGTGCCGGACCTGTCCCTGCCCGTCCGGACGGACCCGGACCAGGCGGCGCTCTACCGGTTGCTGGGCGACCGGCACCACATGCACATCGACCCGGAGGCGGCGAAGGCCGCGGGCATGCCGCGGCCCTTCATGCACGGGCTGTGCACCCTGGCCGCCGTGACCCTGCCGCTGGCCGCCGCGGTCGGCGCCCACCCCGCCGACCTGGAGGAACTCGAAGCGCGCTTCGCCTCCCCGGTGTTCCCCGGCGACGAGCTCGCCGTCGAGGCGTGGAAGGACGGCGGCGCGACGGCCTTCGAAGCCTCCGTGGACGGCACCACGGTCCTGTCCGCCGCCCGGGCGGCCTTCACCGGGGCGCGTTAGGGTTCGAGGCGTGGCGAGGACGCGGATCGACGTCGAGAGGGTCCGGGCGGCTCGCGGGATGATCGATCCGATCTTCCTCGACACGCCGCTGTACCGGTGCGAGGCGCTGGAGCCGGAGCTCGGGTGCGCGGTGAGCGTCAAGCTGGAGACCGCGAACCCGGTCCGCAGCTTCAAGGGGCGCGGCACCGAGGTGGTCGCGAGCCTGCTCGCCGGTGCCGGTGCCGACGGGGGTTCGCGGACCGCGGTGTGCGCGAGCGCGGGCAACCTCGGCCAGGCCCTCGCCTGGTCGGGGCGCCGCCGGGGGCTCGACGTCACCGTCGTCGCGTCCCGCTCCGCGCCCGCGGCCAAGCTCGACCGCATCCGCGCGCTGGGCGCCCGGCTGGAACTGGTGGACGGCGACTTCGAGGCGGCCCGCGAGCGTGCCGCCGACGTCGCGCGCCACGACGGCGTCCGGCTCGTCGAGGACAGCCTGGACATCGAGACCTGCGAGGGCGCGGCGACCATCGGCCTGGAGCTGGCGGACGCCGCGCCGGCGTTCGACGCCGTCCTGATCGCGCTCGGCGGCGGGGCGCTGGCCACCGGCGTGGGCCAGGTGCTCAAGGCCCTGGCGCCCGGCGTCGAGGTGATCTGCGTGCAGCCGCTGGGCGCGCCGGCGATGACGCTCTCGTGGCGCCGGGGAAGCGTCGTCATCACCGGCCCGACCGACACGATCGCCGACGGCGTCGCCGGCCGGCGGCCCATCCCGGTCGTCCTGGACGACCTCCTCCAGGTCGCCGACGACGCCGTCCTGGTCCGCGAGGACTCGATCATCGCGGGCATGCGGCTGCTCCTCGACCACGCGGGCCTGGTCGTCGAACCGTCGGCCGCGCTCGGCGTCGCGGCGGTCCTCGAAGACCGGGACCGCTTCGCCGGGCGGCACGTGGCCACCATCGTGTGCGGCGGCAACGTCGACATGGACGCCTATCGCCGATGGGTCGGCATCGCTCCGGGCATCGGCTCCGGTCACGGGGCCTGAGGCGGGCGCCGGTCACGCCGGCTGCTCGTCCTCGGGCGCGAGCAGGGCGGCCAGCGCGGCGGCGGCTTCGAGGAGGGCTCTGGATCGGGCGTCGATGGCCGCGTCACGGGCGTCGAAGGTGGCGGTCAGGTCGGCCCAGCGCCGGGCGCGGCGCAGCTCCGGCATGAGGGCGCGGAGCGGGGCGATGCGGTGGCCGGCCAGGCGGAGCTGTTGGACGATCCGTGCGTCCCGGACGTCCGCGGGCGAGTACCTGCGCGCGCCGCTCGGGCCGGTCCTGGCGGGGACGACGAGGCCCTCGGCGTCCCAGTGGCGCAGGGCGGACGTGCGGACGCCGAGGGCGGCGGCCAGCTCGGACACGGTCATCGCGTCGGACGGGCGGACGTCGCCGATGGGCTCGGCCGTGATCGCCTCGGCGGCGTCCCGGGCGAGGGCGAGGTCCCGGCGCTCGGCGGCGAGGCGGGCGTGCGCGTCGTCCAGGAGGGCGAGCAGGCCGGAGCGGGGGTGGGCGTGCGCCGCGCGCATGATCGTCTTGGCCTCGACGGGGCCCGTGGCGGCGGCGAGGGCCCGGTAGGCGAGCGCGGACCGGACGTGGGACTCGGTGTAGCGCCGGTGGCCCGAGGCGGTGCGCGACGCGGGCGGGAGCACGCCGTCGCGTTCGAGGTTGCGCACCTGCTGGACGGAGCATCCCGCGCGGCGGGCGACGTCGACCGTGCGCAGCGAGTTGCGACTTCTCAAGCCCTGGCCTCGTGCTTTCTGCGCCTAAATCTCCACAAGCACATGAATGTAACGCTAGAAGGCATGAGCATCGAGGAGATCATCGAGTTCGTCCGGGGCCTCGGAGGCGTGCTGGTCCTCGAACCCGGGCCGGACGACGGTTCGCCCGAGATCGCGTGGGGCGACGCGTTCTTCTACTACGCGCCGGACGGGGCCGTCCCGAAGGCGACGCAGCCGTTCGCGACGGTGGTGACGAAGGACTACCCGGGCGACGAGGAGTCGCGGCTGGACCGGCCCGGCGCGTTCCGGGTGAACATCGCCGCCGGCAAGGACGCCTTCGCGCGGTGGGCGGAGCAGGGCCCCGGCGATCCGAGCGCGGCGGACGTCCTCCAAGCGCATCCCGTCTACGCGGACGCGGGCTGGCTCGCCGTGGTGAATCCGGGACCGGTGACCGGGGAGGCGATGCGGGAGCTGCTCCGCACCGCGCACGGCCAGGCCCGCCGCCGCTACGAGAGGCGCTCCGCCCTCCGCCGGCCGTAAGCGGGGCGAGCGGCGCGGTCAGTGGCGGCGGGTGAGGAACAGGTGGAGGAGGCAGAGGACGGCCAGGGCGGTGCAGGCGGCGAGGGCCGCCGTGGCGCCGTGGGGGAGGAGGACGCCGCCGAGGACGGTGCCGACTCCGATGCCGGCGTAGAGGGCGGAGGCGTTCAGCCCGACGACGACGGCGGTCTCCTGCGGGGCGGCGTTGATGAGGCGGACCTGCTGGGCCGGGGTCTGGAACCAGGTGGTGGCGCCCCAGGCGATCATCAGGAGCGCGGTGACCGGGAGCCAGGACGTGCCCGTCGCGGACGCGCAGGTGAGCAGGGCCAGGGTCGCGGCGAGGGCGGTGTAGCCGGCGGCCTGGACGCGGAGGGGCCCGTGGCGGTCGACGCGCGCCCCGGCCACCAGGTTGCCGGCGACGGCCCCGGCGCCGTAGAGGAACAGCAGCCAGGGCTCCGCGCTCCCGCCGGCGCCGAGTGCCCGCATGATGGGGACGGCGTAGGCGTACAGCCCGTAACCGGCGGCCATGCCGAGGATGGTGAGCGGCAGGACGGCGACGACGCCGGGGTGGCGCAGCGCGGTGAGCCGCCGGCGGAGCGGGATGCGGGGGCCGCCGGGGAGCGCGGGCATCGCGCGGAGCACGCCGACGGCGGCGACCGCGCAGAGGGCCGCGACGAGGGCGAGCGCGGCGTGCCAGTCGAGGGTCCGGGCGGCGAGGCTGCCGAGGGGGACGCCCAGGGCGGTGGCGACGGTGAGGCCGCCGATGACGACGGCCAGGGCGCGGGCGCGCTGGGCGGGGGCGACGAGCGAGGCGGCGACCGCTCCGGCGTTGGGGGTGAAGGCCGCCGCGCCGGCCGCGGCGACGACGCGCGACACCATGAGGACCGCGAAGTCCGGCGCGAGCGCGGAGCCGAGGTTGGCGGCGGCCAGCACGGCGAGCGCGGCGACGAGCAGGGCGCGGCGGGGGACGCGGGCGAGGACGGTCGCGAGCACGGGGGACAGCACGGCGTAGGTGATCGCGAACGCGGTGGCGGACTGCCCGGCGGTGCCTTCGGAGACGTGCAGCGAGGACGCCATGTCGGGCAGGAAGCCGGCGACCACGTAGGCGTCGGTCCCGACGGCGAAGGTGCCGAGCCCGAGGATCAGCGTGGATCCGAGCCCGCGCGGGGCGGGGTCCGCGGCCGGTGCGGGCCGCGCCTCCTCCTGCCGATGTATCGGGGTATTCAACGTCCCTGTTTCCTCTCCGGGGAAGCCCAGGCCATGCGGCGGTCGGTGCGGTGGCCGGTCGGTGCGGTGGCCGGTCGGTGCGTGGTCGGTCGGTGTGGCGGTCGGTCGGCGGGGGCGGTCAGTCGGTGAGGCGGCCGTAGTTGCGCCGGGTGCGGGCGCCGCCGTCGGGGGCGCGGTCCATCAGGTCGGCGATGGTGGTGCCGGCCAGCTCGCGGCGCCACGCCAGTTCGGCGCGGCGCATCAGGGAGGAGATGCCGCAGGGGGAGTCGAACTCGCGGCCGGCGTCACGGCCGCCGATCCCGCGCTGCCGGATCTCGGTGCAGCGGAACGCCTCGAGCGGCCCTTCGAGGGCGGTGACGACCTCCATCACCGAGATCCTCCCGGGCGGGCGGGCGAGCGACCAGCCGCCGCGCACGCCCGGCGCCGAGGTCAGGATCCCGGCGCGGGCGAGCGGCTGGAGGCGCTTCTTCAGGTACTCCTGCGGCAGGTCGAACCAGGCGGCCAGCCGCCGGATCGACACCGGCGCGCGGTCGTCCAGCCAGCCGAGCGTCACGCAGCAGTGCAGTCCCCACTCGACGCCCTCGCCCATCCTCATGAACCGGGACTATACACATCCCTGTTTAGCCGGTGAGGCCCAGGGAGGCGATCAGGCCGCGCATCTCGTCCCGGTAGACGGGCGCCGGGTCGTGCACGAGCGGGCGGAGGTGCCCGTAGATCTCCAGCGCCATCAGCCCGTGCATCCGCCCCCACACCCGCAGGGTCAGCGCGAGCGCCTCCGGCGGCAGCTCGGGGAAGTCCTCCCGCACGTGGCCGACGAGCCCGGGGTCGAAGTCGTCCCAGGCGTAGCGGCGGCCGTCCGCCTGGAGCGCGGCGGCGGCCGGCCAGGCGGCGGCGACGAGGCCGACGAGGCCGGTGCAGGCGCGCAGCTCGGCGGCCTTGCCGGGGCCGTCGCCGGGCGCCTGGTATCCGGGCACCGGGTCGCCGTAGATCAGCCGGAAGCCCTCCGGGTTGGCCACCGCCCACTCCCGCATGGCCCGCGCCCAGGCCAGGATCCGGCCGCCCGGGTCGGACTCCGGGACGGCGTCGCGGGCGGCCTCGGCGGCGTCCACCGCCGCGCCGTACACGTCGCCGATCAGCGTCGTGACCAGGTCGTCGCGGGTGGCGAAGTAGCTGTAGATCGCGCCGGCCGTCATGCCCATCTCGCGGGCGATGGCGCGCAGCGAGATCGCGTCCGGGCCGCCCTCCGCCAGCAGCTTGAGCGCGATCGCCTTGATCTCGTCGCTGGTCTGCGCGCGCAGCCGGGCGCGGCGGCTCGGGGTCGGGTCGTTCACGCTTGACACTCTACAGCGTTGGACTACTGTACGGCGTGCTCGAATTGAACGGCGTGTAGTAAATCAACGGTATGTAGGAGATGGCATGGAAGGGCTCCGGCCACGGCTCGCGCTGCTCGCATTGACGCAGCTCATCGTGGCTCTCGACTACAACATCGTGTACGTGGCGCTGCCCGGCATCGGGTCGGCGCTCGGCTTCGGCCCGTCGTCCGTCCAGTGGGTGGTCAGCGCCTACTCGGTCGGGCTCGGCGGGCTCCTGCTGTTCGGCGGGCGGGCCGTGGACCGGCTCGGCGCCCGCCGGATGTTCATGACCGGCCTCGCGCTCTACGGCGCCGCCTCGCTCGCGGGCGGCCTGGCGTCCGGTGCGGGGATGCTCGTCGCCGCCCGCGCGGTGCAGGGC
>NZ_JBEYYT010000061.1:0-33184 GCF_040645715.1 Spirillospora sp. NPDC046719
CAACTGCTCTCCTCGCCGCCCGCCCGCGACGAGCCTCGCTGGTCGCGGGCGGCCCGGCTGCGCACCATCGTCGACGCCGCGGCGACGCGGGCGCATATGGCACAGCTGGCGGGCGCGTCCGTGACAGCCCAGGGAGGTGACCTCCGGGTGCGATGCCGGCTGCCCGGTCGCCTTGAGTCCGTGCAGGCGATGCAGCTGGTGGCGACGACCGCCACCGGCCTCGAAGCGCCACCGAAGGCGTGCGGGGCTTTCGTGGTCGCCGTCCCGCTCGGTGACACGCCCCCCGCGCCGACGCTCACTCGCCATTCCGACGACGACGCCACCGTGTCGCTGACCGTATCCGTCAGCTACCCCGGAACTCGCCCGGCCGGCGACGCACCACCCGCGCCGATCATCCGCCGGAGCGGCACCAAGGGCACCGAGCTACGCGCCCGCATCCGCAGATCCGCCGCGGGGGGCGACCCGTCGGCATGGCCGGTCCTCACGACCATCGGCCTTCGCCCTGACCATCGGGCCGATCGCGCCGCGGGCTGGCGGTGGACCGCCGTCTTCGACGACGCGTTGTCCGAGGCGACACCGGCATGGACCCCGTTGTCGTACGTGTGCGAGGTGGCCTGGCCCGACGAGCCGGCGTGGAACCCATCCGCGACACCGGACTTCGGCGTCGTGCGTCCCACCTGGTCCCCGGCAGCGGCCGCGCAACCGAGCACGTGGAGCGCGCCGTCGGCGACGCTCACCGTGATCGCGCCACGGCCCACCGTGACGATCAGGCCCGGCTTCGCCGACAACGGCGACGGCACGGCCGCCCTCATCGTGCCGGTTCCCACCGTGCACCCGCGCGCCAGGCCTTGGACGCTGACCGCGACCGCGCCCGGCCGGCCCCTCGCGACCGTCACCGGCCCGGGACCGGAACTGCGACTGGACGGCCTCGACGCGCGGGTACCCGCCGCGCACTGGCTGCTCGCCGTCGTGGCACCCGACGGCACCACCCTGCCCATGATGACCGGAGACGGTGCCATCCCTCTGTCGAACCCCGCGCACCCATCCGATCCTTAGGAGAGGACCATGCCCGCTGAAGGTTATGCGCCCGGAAAAATCGTGGTGGAGTTGACGCAAGACTTGAATGCCTATGTCTCGCCCCTGATTTCGGACACCGTCGAGGGAGGGACGTTCACCGGTTTCGGTGTCGAGATCATCGATGCCGTCCTGACCTTCCTGCCAGTGCAGTCGATCACCAGGCTCTACGGAGAGATCGAGCCGTATGACGTGGACCCCGAGCTCCTGGACGCCATGCACGCGACCTACGTGATCCGGCTTACCGAAGACACCGACCTGGACGCGGTGATGACCGCGCTCGGTGCGGTCCCGGGCGTTTCCAATGTGGAGCCGGTCGGCCTCGGCCAACTGGAAGTCAACCCGAACGATCCTCAGTTCGGCGACCAGTGGGGACTGGATCGCATCAACGCTCCACTCGCCTGGGATCGTCAGAAGGGCTCCGACACCGTGAAGATCACGGTCGTCGACACCGGCACCGACAAGAACCACCCCGATCTCGCGCCCCGGCTGGGCAAGGGATGGGACTTCTGCGAGAACCCGACCGTGAAGCCCGGTGAGGTGCCCACCGGAGATTTCACCTCACCCGACGACGACCCCCAGGACGAGAACGGGCACGGGACGATGATGGCGGGGATCATCGGCGCGGTGACCGACAACGGTGTCGGCATCGCTGGGGTGACCTGGGCCGGGAAGATCCTCACGGCCCGGTGCGTGTGCCGAACGAACACTCCTGGTGGCCAGCCCGGCGCCGGATGCAACACCGACGAGATGGCGAAGGCGATCCAGTGGGCCGGCGAGTGGTCCCATGTGGCGAATGTGAGCCTGAACAGCCTTATCGGTGACCTGAAGCATCTCAGGGACGCGGTGAACTACGCCCTGCAGGCGAAAACCACCGTCGTGGCCGCAATGGGAAATGACGCGAGCAACGCGCCGCGTTATCCCGCCGCCTATGACGGCGTCATCGCCGTCGGCGCGATGACCCAGCCGGGCTATCAATGGTTCAAGCAGAACACAGGCAATCACATGAGCGTCAGCGCGCCGGGATCGCACATAAAGACGCTGAACCTGTACGCGACTTTCGGCTCACCGCAGTATGCCGAGGTCGACGGAACGTCGCCTGCCGCCGCCTTCGTCAGCGGTGTCGCCGCCCTGCTCTACTCCTGCAACATCAACCTGACGCCCCGCCAGGTAAAGCAGATCATCGAGGAAACGGCAAGCCACAATGTGCCGGACCCCGGCTGGCAATGGCCGAATCCCGTCTACGGCCACGGCATCGTCGACGCCAGGCGCGCCGTCGACCGCGTGCTAGACGGCCCCTTGCCCCCACCTTAGATCCAGCCACTCGATCAACTCGGCCGCGACTTCATGGGCACCGACCGACCCCGTCGGCCGACCGGTCTCCGGGTCGAAGGCCGGCATGGTGAAGCCCTCCCGCTGCACCACCCCAACCAACTTCAACGCACCAAAGATCAACCTCTCCGCAGACATATGCCCACATCGTCCCGGTACCGTAGCCCGGTAGTCTCGGAACGACCAGTCCCGCCAAGCCGGACCACACGACGCCTCTTAAAGGGCGGTCCAGGTCGGTGACCGGGGCTGGGGGAGTGTCCAGGGAACGTTCGGTGGTTGACCGTCCTCGGCTGGCGGGGTTGCCAGCGACACGGTGGAGACATCCGAGCGAACATGAGCTAACACAGGGACATTCCGGCCATGGATCTTGCGTTGTAAGTACATGTTCACCCTGTTCAGGGGCGGTGCGCCCGGCAGAATTCGAACCCGCGACCGTCCGTTTGGAAGACCGTTGTTTCACCTCTCCACCTTCCTGCTGGCGATCGCCGTCTTAAAGGTCGTATGGGACGGGCACGCTGCGAAGAGTGGCGGCCGGAATCTACAACGTAAAGAAAGTGGCTTGTTGTCCAACAAGCAGAAGCGCAAGCAGATATGCAAGCACTCTCGCCAGTTAAGAAGCCGCTTCATCTTCGGGTGGCGCATAGAGTCTTCTCGACAGCCCCCAACGTTTCGATCCGAGGGGTTGCTGAGCACAATTTCTATCGCCAGGGCCCGAGGTGCTAATAGCGGGAGATCGCAAAGTACTTGATCTTCCTTGAGGTGCGCTGTGTCGAGCTAAAGGACCGTGTCTGACCTGCGGCGATGCCGAAAAACCGTATAGCCGAGGCATGATCGGTCGTGTTCACACCGAAGAGGTCACTGGTTCGAATGTGGCGCAGCTCCTGGGGTGGTCGGCGGCGTAGGTTGCGGTAGATGTCGAGGTGAAAACTGCATGCTGGAGGAGGTCTGGTCCTGCGGCTCTCGCGGCCCGCTCCGTCTGGCCGGGTTCTTCGGGACCTCAGACAGCAGCGCCATCCGAAATGCCGAAGCCGCCCGGCAGGTCCTCGCTGCTGAAGCTGGGTTGCCTGGAGCAGTCGAGACCTAGGAGAGCGACATGCCAGGTGATCGAGGGGGGGAGAGGGCGGAGGAACTCCGGGGCGATCTCGCCCGGGTGCTGCGCGAGGTCGGCGTGGTCGGTGCCGCGATCGAGGCCGCGATCCGCACCGGGGACCACGAACTCCAGGGGCGGCTGGCCGCCGGGCTGGCCGCGCTGGGGGAGGAGTTCACCGAGTTCGCCTTCCTGCTGGGCGACCTGCGCGTCCAGTTGGGGACGATCCGGGAGGGCCTCGACCAGCAGAGCGTCGAACTGCAGGCTGCGGTGGACCTCGGATACCGGCAGGCCGTCGACACCCGGCGGCTGATGGGGCTGGTCGAGGTGATCGAGCAGCGCACCCGCACGGGAGACGACCCCGCTCCCACCTGGCCCGGGTGGAGCGGCGGCGCCCCTTACCGGGGGCTGCTGCCCTTTCACCAGAGCGACGCCCCGATCTTCTACGGGCGGGAAATGCTCACCACCCGGCTCGTCAGCGCCCTGGCGCGGCGGCCGGTCGGTGCTGGGCCGCTGGTGGTGACCGGCGCGTCCGGCGCGGGCAAGTCGTCCCTGCTGCGCGCGGGACTGCTTCCGGCGATCAGCAAGGGCGAACTCTCGGAGGCGGCCCGCGACTGGCCCCAGCGTGTCGTCGACGGGCCGGCCGGCTCCCCACTGGCGAGGCTCGCCACCGCCCTGGCCGGACTGGCGGGTCTCGGCGCTCCCGCGGTGCTGCGCAGCCTCGCCGACCATCCCGACCAGTCCCACCTGCTGGTCGGCCAGGCCGTCGAGGCCGACGCGCTCCGCCGCGGCCTGCCCGGTTCCGCGGCGGCCGACGGCAGGCTCATCCTGATCATCGACCAGTTCGAGGAACTCTTCCGCCTCGACGCCGGGGACGGCGGACGCGAGCGGGCCGAGGCGGAGCGGGCGGCGTTCATCACGGCCCTGCACACAGCCGCGACCGCGCCGGCGCGCTCCGGTGGCGTCCCCGCCGCCGTGGTCGTGATCGCGGTGCGAGGCGACTTCATCGACCGATGCTCCGAAGACCCCCGGCTCGCCGCCGCGATCCAGGCCGGTCCTTTCGTCGTCGGCCCGATGTCGGCCGCCGAACTGCGGCACGCCATCAACGGCCCCGCCGACGCCGCCGGTCTGAGCATCGAGGCCGGGCTGGTCGACACCATCCTCGGCGAACTGAGCACGCCCGCGGGGCGCCTCGGCCCGGGCGTCCTGCCGCTGCTCTCGCAGACCATGCTCACGATCTGGGAGAACCGCGAGGGCGATCGGCTCACCAGCCGCGGCCATGCCCGCACGGGCGGCGTGTCCCAGGCCGTGGCCACCAGCGCCGAGACCGCCTTCGCCGAGCTCACCCGCGAGCAGCGGACGCTCGCCCGCCAGGTGTTCCAGAACCTGACCGCCGTCTCCTCCGACGGCCGCCTGAGCCGCCGCACCCTGGCGCGAACCGTCCTCCGGAGCGCGCACGGCGGATCGGACGGCGCCGACATCGACCGGATTCTGGAGGTCTTCGCCCGCCGGCGGCTCATCGTCGTCGACAGCGAGAACGTCCAGATCTCCCATGACGCCCTGCTGCGCGCGTGGCCGCGGCTGCGCCATTGGCTGGACACGGACATCACCGATCACGCCCTGCGCGGCCAACTCCTCGACGACGCCGGAGTCTGGCGCGACCATGAGGAGAACGGGTCGTACCTGTATCGCGGACTCCAGTTGGCGACGGCCCGGCAGGCGGCGTCCCGATGGGCCGAGGACCAGGAGCGCTATCCGCCGCTGCCCGCCGTCGCCGCGGAGTTCCTCGCGAGGAGCGGCCGCGCGGCCCGGTGGGCGACCCGGCTGCGCCGCGGCACCGCCGTCGGCCTCGTAGTCCTCGCCGCCACCGCCATCGGAGCGGCCGGCGTGGCCGGCCGGAACTCCCGCAACGCCGAACGCCAGCACTCCATCGCCTTGTCCCGCCAGCTCGCCGCCCAAAGCCTCGCCGCCGAGCCCGTCGTGGCGCGGCAACTCGCGGCCGCCGCCTGGCGCGTGGCCCCCACGCCCGAGGCCGGCAGGGCCATCACGTCCCTCCTCGGCCAGCAGCGCACGACCCTGGTCGGCCACACCGGACCGGTGCACGCACTGGCGTTCAGCCCGGACGGCCGGCTGCTCGCCAGCGCGGGCACCGACACGACACTGCGGCTGTGGGACCCGGTGACCGGCGACCCCGTCGGCCGCCCGATGAGCGACGGCGGCCAGATCTACGGGGTCGCGTTCAGCCCGGACGGCCGGGTCGTCGCCACCGGAGGAGCGGGGAACGCGGTCCGGTTCTGGGATCCGGAGACCGGCCGCTCGACCGGCCGGCCGGCGGCCCGGGCCGGCGCATGGGTCACCGGAGTGGCCTTCAGCCCCGACGGCCGGCGCGTGGCCACCGCGAGCCAGGACGGCATGGTCGAGCTCTGGGACCCCAAGACCGGCCGTGTCGTCGGCGCACCGTTGCGGGACCCCGCGGCCCGCTCCCGGGGCCTCCTCGCCTACAGCTTCCCCGAGGGGCTGAGCTCGGTGGCCTTCAGCCCGGACGGCCGAATGGTCGCGGCCGGCTCGAACAACGGAACGGCAGTGCTGTGGGACACCGGAACCGGTCGCTTCCTCCGAAGAGTCAAGCACGGTTCCGCCATCACCTCGGTCGCGTTCAGCCCGGACGGCCGCCGGCTGGCCACCGCGGGCTATGACGGCGTCGTCCGGCTCTGGGACCCGGGGACCGGCCGCGCGACCGGAAGCCCGCTCACAGGCCATGCCGCCGAGGTGACCGGGGTCGCGTTCAGCCCGGACGGCCGCCGCCTCGCCACCGCGGACGGCAACGGCACGGTGTGCATGTGGGACCCGGACACCGGGCGCATCACCGGAACTTCGCAGACCGGTCACACCGGTGACCGGTACACCGAGTCCTACTACCCGGGTCTCGTCCAGGCGGTGGCGTTCAGCCCGGACGGCCGGCGGCTGGCGACCGGCGGCGTCGACACGACGATCCGGTTCCTGGACGCCCTGCCCCGGCGCTCGCCGGACACGACGCTCACCGGCTACCGCGCCGTCGTCGGCGGGCTGGCCTTCGCTGCCGACGGCAGGACTCTCGTCACCGGGGCCGCCGACGGCAGCGTGAACCTGTGGGACGGCCGGACCGGCTACCGTGCCGGAAAACCGCTGACCGGCCACAAGGTCATGGTCACCGCCGTGGCCGTCAGCCCGGACGGCGCCAAGGTCGCCAGCGGCGACTACGACAGTAGGACGATCCTGTGGGACCGCAGGACCGGCCGCCGGATCCGCGCATGGGACGGTGCGGAGGACACGGTCACCCAGCTGACCTTCAGCCCCGACAGCCGGTTCCTGGGCGTCGCGAACGGCTGGCAGACAAGGGTGTGGAGCGTCGACCCGCCGAAATACCTGCTCGGGGTGCCTCCACGCGACTACAAGTACCCTCCGACATGGGGCGGTCTCAGCCCGGACGGGCGGCTGCTCGTCAGCACCGAGGGCAACGGCACCGTCCGGCTCTGGGATCCGCGCACCGGTCGTCCCACGGGCACCCTGACGGCCGGGACGCGCAGCAGGGCCGACACGGCCGTGTTCAGCCCGGACGGCCGGCTCCTCGTCATCGGCGCGGCCGACGGCACCCTGCAGTTCTGGAACCTGCGCACCCGCCGCCCGGTCGCCGCGCCGGTCCGCGCCTCCGACGGGGGCGTGCGAACACTGGCCTTCAGCCCGGACGGGCGGCTCCTGGCCAGCGCCGGGGCCGACCCCGACAACGCGATCCGGCTCTGGGACCCGCGGACCATCCACCGGCTCGGCGCTCCGCTCACCGGCCACACCGGCCGGATCGACGCGCTGGCGATCAGCCCGGACGCGAGGACGCTCGCCAGCTCTAGCGATGACCACACGGTGCGGTTCTGGGACCTCGCTCTCCACGTCGACCCCATCCGCAGCATCTGCGCGAGATTCGGTCCGCTGCCCGCCAAGTCGTGGAAGAGGTTCGTCCCCAACGAGCCGATGCCCGACGCCTGCCCGAAGCCCTCCCACCCCTGACTGACGCCAGTGAAGTCGCGCCAGCCGAGCGCGCCTGGACGACACACGAGCGACTGGCGATATCTCCCTCGATTGCCGCTACCGCGCGGCGCCTTTTCTCCGCGTCAGACACAACGATCAACAAGTTCGTGCAACCGGACCCTGAAAAGATCAACGGCGGACTCGTGATCCGGATACACGCGACGCCCGCTCTCATCCGGAAAACCGCTGTTGACGAAGCCGCTCACGGCCCACATGACGCACCAGGCGAGGAACTTGAGATCCAGGGAGCCGGTGATCCTCGGCCAAGAGTTCGGCGTCATGAAGGTCATCAAGGGAGGTGGGAACTCTTCTTCGGGGGAAAAGGGAAGCTCCGCCGCGTCCTTGAGTCCCCTCTGCCACCACATAGAGGCGAATTCTGGATGTTCTACGACGAAGTCAAAGAAGGCATCGACCAGACTGTGCAGCCCTGCGACACCGCCATCGCCGGCCTTCACGGCGAGCTCCAGACGCTCCATCTCCATGGCGTGAAGGCGGCGGAGGACCGAGTGATAGAGCTCCCCTTTTCCTGCTTTCAGGAGAATCGAATCTTCCGCGCGGTGCCCGGCTGCTTCTTTCACCATGCTCAGGGTCGTCGCGTCATAGCCCAACATTGAGAACAACCTGGCTGCCGCGACCAGAACCCGCTCATCGCCGGAGCTCATCGGCGTGTTCAAGATCACCACCCCCAAGGACTCTCGCCTCGTACCCGTCGCTCGAGTCCGGCTACACCACTCAAAAGGAAAGAATCGCCCTCGAATGGGTCACGATCAAACAAATGATCGCCCCGGCGTGTGGGGTGGTCGGGCGGCGTCGATTCTCTCGGTGACCTGCATGACATCTGCGGCTGCTTGGTGCATGGCGGCAGCCGCGGGGCCCTGACGGGACCCGCGGCCACTCACGCATGTGGTCTTCAAGAGCAGCGAAGCGCGGTCAGTGGTCAGGGGATCCGGACGGTGGTGGTGAGGGGCAGGTCGGTGGACGAGGAGCCGGCCTGGACGGTGCGGTCACCGGTGCCGCGGACCCAGTTCTGCTTGGCAGTGGACCAGGAGGACAGGTCGCGGGCCGTGATGTGCAGGGTGACGGTCCGGGAGGCGCCGGGCGGCAGGATGATCCGGTCGAACCCGGCCAGCTTCCGCTTGACCTGCTGGATGGAGGAGGGCAGGTCGGGGGAGGGGCCGAGGTACACCTGCGGCACGGCCGCTCCGGCGCGGTGTCCGGTGTTGCGGACGGTGAGCCGCACGTCCAGGCCGCCGTCGCGGGCGGCGGTGGTCCGCAGGCCCGAGTAGGCGAACGTGGTGTAGGAGAGCCCGTAGCCGAAGGGGTAGAGCGGCGCGACGTTCTGGCTGGTGTACCAGCGGTAGCCGGACTGCAGCCCCTCCGACCAGGTGATCTTGCCGTCCTGGCCGACGGATCGTTCCGGGTGGCCGGTGAAGGGCGTCGTGGAGTTCGGGAAGGTGATGGGCAGGCGGCCACCGGGGTTGGCCGTGCCGAAGAGGAGGTCGGCGGTCGCGGTGCCGCCCTCCTGCCCCGGGTACCACATCTCCAGCACGCCCTTCACCGAGTTCAGCCAGGGCATCCGCACCGGTCCGCCGGTGCTGAGCACGACGACCGTGTTGGGGTTGGCGGCGGCGACGGCGCGGACGAGGCCGTCCTGGTCGGCGCCGAGGGTGCCGACGTCGCCGGCGGTCGTGGTGGTGTTGGCGTCGTCGACGAACACCACGGCGGTCGGGGCCTTGGCGGCGGCGGTGGCGGCCGCCTTGATCCCGGCCTGGACGGGCGACCAGGCGAACCGCAGGGTGGGGTTCGCCGCGGTGTCGGCGGCGGAGGTGTAGGTGAAGGTGATCCGGTGCTTGCCCGGCTCGAGTTGCGGTTTGGCGCCGGCGTTGGTGAGCCCGAGGTACTGGCCGTTGACGGTCGGGCCGTTCGGGTAGGTGTTGGGCAGGATGGTCGACGGCTGGGTCAGCGTGCGGGTGCTGCCGTCGACCGACAGGGACAGCGTTCCGGTCTCTCCCGTGCCGGGTCCTTGGGCGAGGCCGGGGTTGATCCCCTTGTTGTAGGCGGACGGGTTGCCCGAGGAGGTGCCGATCGGGCGCTGCAGCCACAGGTTGTAGGTGTCGGCCGCGGCGACGTCGATGTAGCCGTCCCAGGTGTAGGTGTTGCCGCGGGTCAGGTCGGTCTGATCGCCGTTCAGCGCGGCGTCGACCTTGGTCCCGATGACCGTTCCGGAGGCGTTCTTCTCGGTGCGGGCCAGGCCCGGGGCGCCTTCCGGCGTGGTGAGGGCGGTGGCCGGGACGGTCGTCCCGACGCGGTCGAGCCCTGGGGTCAGGACGGCGCGGGAGCCGGTCTTCGCGCGGACGGCGTCGTAGGGGCTGATGCCGTTGCGGTCGCCGAACCCTCGCGAGCGCTCACCTCCCGGGCTGGAGGGCAGCAGGTCGGCCGTGGGTCCGATCAGCGCGACGCCTCCCTTGCCGCTCAGCGGCAGGACGTCGTCGTTCTTGAGCAGGACCGCCGCCTCCTCGGCGAGTTCGCGGCCGGTGGCGATGCCGGCGCTCTTGTCGACCTTGGCCGGGGCCTTGCGGATCGGCTTGACGTGGGTCTTGGCGGACCTGGGGTAGCCGGAGTCGTCCAGCAGGCCGAAGCGCTGGTACTGGTAGAGGATCCGGGCGACCGCGGCGTCCAGTGCGGTGGCGTAGGTCTTGTCGTAGGCGGCCGATGCGGGGTCGACCAGAGGTTTGAGCTTGGCCGGGGCCAGGTTGGCGGTGATGAACTCCTGGTCCATGCCCGCCAGCAGGTCGCTGGTGGCCTTCGAGGCGGTGTAGTCGGAGGTCACCCAGCCCTTGAAGTTCCACTGTCCCTTGAGGACGGTGTTGAGGGCGCCGCTGTTGGAGCACGCGTGGTCGGGCTTGGGCGCAGCGAAGCGAGGCGTTGCGGGTGGCCGAGACGCCGGGTGCCGGCGGCGACGACCGACGAACGCGCACCGGGCCCACACTGCCACCGCCCCTGAGCGTCACCGAAGAGTCGCGTCCGATGTCATAGGCGTAGCCGCCCAGCCACGTCCCGGGACCTGGCTTTCGAGGTTTGCTGCTAAACGCCGTCCCATTTGATGAGTCGGTGGTGGCAGACGAGGGCAGCGGCAATCCCGGCGAAGGCCAGGAAGTGTTCGCGTTCGTAGCGACGGTGCAGGCGGCGGAAGCCGTCCAGCTACGACACCGTGCGCTCGACACCGCGGCGAGCGATCCGTGGGACTAAGCTGACCTGCGCAGTTCGGCATGGTCGTAGCCCTTTTCGGCGTGCGGCTTTGCCGGACGTCGACGCCGCGGCCCACGTCGGGAGCGGAGCGGCGGGCTGAGTTCCGGCAAGTCGTCGTCACCAACAAAGAGACCCGATGCCTCGCCTGGGTGAATCTCCACTCAGCCGCAGGCTCGGCCGCAGGGCAAGTGGTGGGATCCGCTGTGGGGACTCTGTACGCCGATCACCGCGCACGTCACCTGCCAGATCGTCTCCTACAAGCACCCCTGCGCCTGCTTTTCCGCGAAACAGTCCCCAGAGCGCTGTCGGCAAGCTCGGGCAAGCGCCTACGCACCGGCCACGCCGACGACCGCTGACACCGCGGCCGGGCCGACACCCGCCCGGCCGGAAGGCGGTTGCCGCAGCCGTCCGTCATTGCTGGTTGTCCTGTGGATCAGGCTCGGACTTCGTGCGCTCGGGGGAAGCGGTTGGGCGGCCATCGGCGGCTCCGGGTGGTTAGACGTTGGTCACCGACTCCGTAGGGAGCGTTTGACCGTGGAGAGAAAGTTCGGCAGGGGGTCAGTGTTTGCGGCGGGAGGCGCGAGGCGACCGGCGATGGCTTCCGGCCCAGGGTGGACGTAGCGCCTGTCGGGGTTCTAGCACCGGGTCTACCCATGATGAGCTGCATCGGGAGACTCCGGCATCGTCTCCGCCCTTGTCAACACCGCGCAACAGAACGGCGGCTCGATCGGCACGGCGCCGTCGAACACCATCGCCGCAGGCGCCGCTTCGGCCTACCTCGCCGCCCATCCGGACACGCCGTCGGCCCTCGCCCAGGCCACGGTCCACGGCAACGCCGTCGCCTGCTCCTGGGCAGCCGGGACCCCTGCCAACGATGACGGTCATCGTGGCCGTACTGACCAACACCCGCCCCGGCTAGCCCACCTCAGGTGAACCCACGCCACGCAATCGGGCCGAAGTGGAGGAAAACGCCGCCGAGAAAGCAAGACGAGCCTGAGAGAGCCGGATTCGATGCCCGGCCTCCTCGCCGCCCGGGCCGTCGCCGGCGCCCGGATCCCGTCCCGCGTCCGGGTCCCACCCGGCGCCCGGCGCGTCAACCGCAGGTCGCGGCTATATCCGACCGAACCCAACCCACTATCCGATCCAGTTACTTACAGGCACAGCATGTCGACAGAGAGTTACACTTGCGCGGTCGGCGCAGTGCACGAGAGGCGTCGTTGTTTCAGGCAGGGCAGATCACCTGGTCTCAATCGTCATGGCCCGAACCTCAAGGAGTGTTCATGAAGCTCTCTCCTCGCCCAGTGCGAGCCGCCTTGGCGGCAGCGTCAGGTGCTGCCCTGACCATGACGGCCTTCTCGAGTCCGGCTCACGCCGAGTTCGGGCGCGGCCCGGATGTGCGTCAGGCGGGTGCGGACGCGTTCGCCGCTCCTCCCTGCGGGTTCTTCCGCTACAGCGTCCGCGCGTCCGAGTTCGCGGCGTACAACCACTGCGGCCCGACGACGGTGCGGATACACGTCGACGTCAGAGGGGGCGGTAGTGCGAATGACTATCACCTCTGTGTCAGCCCCGGCCGCACCCAGCTACCGGGCGCAGGTCCGAACTATCTCAACGCGTACTACATCGGCGGCGCCGGCTGCCGGAGCGGAGAGCGCACCGGTCACACCCGCCACTGAGCCTTGATCCACTACGCGTCGGCGGTGCTCGCCGGCCACGACCGACGCCGCGCTACCACTGCCGGCGCGGACCGCCGGCGCCGCCTGGCATGAACTCGCCGCCTTGCTGGACATCAGCCCCGACACCGCCGCACGCCATTACCTCGCACGGTGACAAACATGCCCGAGTCGCGTTCACGCCCCGACTGTCGCCCACAGGATGGCGCATCAAGATCGCCTCGGGTTCTCCGACAGGCACTCCGGCGGGGGCGGGCCTCGGCCCCGGTGCAAATGGCGTGACCTGCGCTGACGACTCCACCTTGGGGCTCAGGGCAGCTACGGGGGCGGGGCGCCGGATCACCGTGGCCAACGCTTCGCCCAGGCCGCGCTCTCCGACATCGCCGCGATGTCCGACCGGCTGCGCCTCGACCTGCGTCTGCGTGTCGAGCCCATAACGGGCGACGACGCCGCCTGCCTGCTCGAACTCATCGACTAGTACGAACGGCATGGGTTCCGGTTGGAACCGGTCGTCAGCGAGGACGGGTGCCCCATCGCCCATACGCCGCTCCTGGGCGTCCCACGGCGGCCCGAGGAGTTCGCCCCACCGGACGCGGAAGTCAGCTTCCGGCCGTGCGACGGACGTACAGGGTGAGCTTGATGCTCCCGAACCACCTTGAGCCGGTCGCCCGGAAACCTTTGTCGTTCTTGAGGATCGCGAGATCGCGCGGAGACGCGGCGCTGCGGTACCGGTGGTCGTGCGGGGGTATCTGGACGAGCCAGACCCGGGACTCGGTTGCCAGAGCGGACCGGAAGGAGCCGGGCTGGAGGTTCGTCTCGTGGTCCTGCAGGGCCGTCGCGTTCAACCGGGCGAAGGCGCTGGCGTAGGCGGTCGCGAAGGCCCGCCGGTCCGCGGGCAGGTACAGGACCGCATCCCCCGGGTGCGAGCGCTGCCGCAAGGTGGCGGCCAGGGAGCGGAGGTCGTCCGGACGGCTCCGCGGCCCACGCTCGGCGAGTTGGGCGGGGAGCGTCGCCAACGCCAGAACCACCAGGACGGTGACTGCGGACGCCGCGGCCAACCATGGCCGGCCGGCAGACAGCCGCACGGCCGCGGTGTCCAGCGCTATCCCGCCTAGTAGTGCCAGGGCGCAGACGGAGTAGAGGATGTAGCGAGGGTGGTAGACGGGATGGACCTGCGACACACTCCACGCCAAGGTGAACGGTACGCACAGCCACGGGACGGTCAGCGCGGCGGCATTGCGGTGGTCGCGGGCGAGCAGCAGCGCAGTCCCCAGCAGGACGGCCACCACCAGCGCGAGCAGCAGCACACGTCCGTCACCGGTGACCCACAGGCCGAGGTCGTAGAGCGCTCTGGGTCCGGGGCGCTGCAACCAGGACACCTGGGCGGCCTCTTGACCGTGTGCGATCACTGCGAGCGGTGACACCAGGGCCATCGCCGCCAAGGCGGCCAACCCCCAACTCGCGCGGTGGCGACGCCGCCACTGCGGATGCCTCCACAGGCCGGCGGTCACGGCGTGCGCGGGCAGGAGGAATAGCGCGTAGAGATGAAGCCATCCCAGCAACCCCATTGTCCCGGCGTACGCGGCGTACCACCTGATCTGGGGATGCGAATCCTCCAGCGCCCGAAGCAGGAAGTACGCGGCCAGGACGGCGCCCGCGCTGACCAGCGCATACTGGCGGGCCTCCTGACCGTACCGGCTGGTGATCGGCAGCAGGCCGTACAGCAGGCCGCCGTAGAGACCGGCCTTGGGCGAGTACAGCCGCCTGCCGATGGCGGCGATGCCCAGAGCGGCCAGGGCGGAGGCCACCGCCGAAGGCGTCCGAGTGATCACCTCGCTCGTCCCCAGCCCGGTCACGAGGTGCATCAGCAGGTAGTACAGGCCGTGGACCGCATCGATGCGGGAGGTGAAGCTCGCTATCGCGCCGAGCCCGCTGTGCCCGACGACCACGCTGACCGACTCGTCACGCCAGTAAGAGGGCACGCCGATCCGCCACATGCACATACAGAGCGTGACCACCCCCGGAATTACGAGGTCCGGCCACGCTGCGGCAAGGCGCCCCGCAGCGCCCGGCAGCGCGATGGTCGTGCTCTGAGTGCTGGTCGACGCCATGCCTCACCCCCCGTGGACCGAGTCGAGGACGTCGGGGTGGTCTTCACCATTTGTCACGACCTCTAACCGAACGTGTGGCGAGAGGTTCGAGGGGCGCTCGTCAGGGCGCGCGCACTCGCGGATGTGCCGGGGTGTGATCCCGACGGCGCTGTGGCCAGGTTCAATGCGACCCGCGTCCCGGCTCCGGAGGCGCGAGAGCCCGAGCGGAGCGGCGTCGGAAGATCTTCGCCGAGCGGCCAGCCGAGTGGGAGAGTGACCACGAAGGCCGCTCTTTCCCTCAGCTTCAGGTCGCCGCCCGCGGATCCGGCGAGCCTGCGGGCTGGTGCGAAACCTGGGGTGTTTCAAAGTTGATCATAGCCACTCGTTGATGGCAGCAATGTGGAGTGTGACCGAGTAGTTGACGGCGAACTGGTCGAACTTGGTGGCGACTGCGCCATGGGGTTCGAGCTGGCTGATGCCGCACTCCACGGCGTGGCGCTCGCGGTAGTCGACCGGATCGAACTTGGGCGGGCCGGCCATCGCGGGTCGCCGCGCATCCGGTGGTTGGCCTGGTCGGCCGGTTCGGGGGGCGTGGCCGCGATGCCCGGCCGCAGGTGAGCCCGGATCGCCTTGGAGGAGTACGCCTTTTCCCTTCGCACCTGTTCGGGCCCTGGTGCGCGGGTGCCCGCCGCCCATGCGGGCGACCCAGACCCCGGCCGTGACCGCATCGAACTGGGGTGCGTCGCCCCGCTGCCGGTCCCGCCGGTGGTTCGGCGTGTTTCTCGCCGTGGCGGCGGGCCCCGGCCGCGTGCTGATGGGGTGCGCATGACGGTGGAGTCCACCCGACCTGCTGACCGATCAGCCCGGCGACATCGGCCTGTGCTTGCAGCCGGGCCACGATGTTCGCCCCCCCGGGGGGCCGTCGCGTTGCCAACAGCGGAACAGCGAGTAAACCGCCTGCGAGGAGCCGTAGGGGCGGGGCACGTCCCGCCAGGGGCGGGTCAGTCCATGTCGTGGACGTCACCCGGGTCGAAGCCGATCTCTTTGCCGTCGTCGGGCGGGGCCTGGCCGACACTCTGAGTCGGCGAGCCGAGCAACGCGTTGACCAAGCCGACGAGTCCGCCCAGGCCGAAGAAGCCGTAGATTATCCCGGTGTAAACGCGTTTGTGGATGTCGTCACCGGCGGAGTTCGTGAAGATCAGGATCTCGGACCAGATGGAGATCACCAGGGCGACGAGCGACACGATCGCCGGGATCAGCCCGTCGAGCGACGTTCCACCGTGGCGAGGGTTTCGAGTGGCCATCGAACGACCTCGATGATGGTCGGTGACCGGTTCGGTCCAGTGTCCCAGCCCCGATGGCCGCCTTCAAGGTTCGGCGGACGCCCTGTCCGGCACGATGTGGCGGCCCGGCGGACCACCATCGGCGCCGGGGCGCAGGCGCCAAGCCCGTGAAGCTCGGCGGCTGATCCCGGGGTCGGTCGGTTTCGGCATTCGGCCCCCGCCGATCACTGCGTCAGGTTGGCAGCTCGCGTCCGTTCGCAGCGGACCACACCGGTCCATGCTGTCGTCACTGCTGGTCAGAGTGGGAGTACCGTTCGGGCTGGACGCGAACACCGGACCCTTGTGGCCGGTGATGATGAGTTCGAGCGGGTGGTCTGCGGGGATGGGTGCGCCGGGGGGCGGCTTTAGCCATGGGCCTGCACCGGGGCAGGGTGACGGCCCAGGTGGCGAGGTCGAGATCGGGATGCCCCATGGGCTGGCCGGGGGCCTGGCTGGGGCGAAAGGGCGGGGAGCGTGGGGCCGGGGCTGGTGAGCGCGGGACCTGCGGTGATGATGCGCGGGTGCATCCGGCTCAGCCGGGTGAGCAGCGGCGCCAGGTCCTCTTGGCAGTTGGCTTGGGGTAGAAGCCAGGCCAGGCTGCCGGGCAGGTACGGATCGGCGGCGGGGATGTCGATCCAGTCGTTGGGGTGGCGGTTCTGGTAGCCCGTCGGCAGGGCGGCGTGTGCGGCCCGCACCCGCGCCTGGCATGACCCTTTGGGGCACCTTCTGGCCTGGCGGGTTCGCGGCGAACTGAATCGCCGTCGGCAACGCGCTCGGGCACCGGCAGGGCGCCGCAGTGAAGCGGAGTCATGACCAGAAGCTCGATTGGAGTGCTGGTGGGCGTGGCCGTCAGCGACTGCGGAGCCGGCGCCGGGATGGCCCAGCCTGACCAGGTGGGGTCGGCAGGCGGCCGTTCTCCGGGCAGGGCCCGAGGATCAGAGGGGCCGGGGGCGTCCCGGTGGTCAGCTGTCGGGTGTTCGGACGGCGATCATGGCGATGTCGTCGGTGCCGGTGGTGGGCAGGTCGTCCAGCAGGCCGTCGCATAGGTCCTCCACGGGCTGGCGGGCGAGTGCGCAGGCGTGGTGGCGCAGCCGGTTCAGGCCGGTGTCCAGGTGCTCGCCGGGGTGTTCGACCAGGCCGTCGGTGTACAGCAGCAGGGTGGAGCCGGGCGGGAGCGGTTCGGTCGAGCTGCGGTAGGTCTGGTCGAAGGGGAAGCCCAGCAGGGGATTGGCGGCTTCCTGCAGGAACCGGCCGTCGCCTGCGGGGGTGACCAGGAGCGGCGGCGGGTGCCCGGCCACGGCGTAGTTGAACTGCCACTGGCCGGGGGCCGGCTGCTCGACGCGGGCCAGGACGCAGGTCGCCGTCGCCTCGGGCGCCACCGTTTCCATCGCGTTGTTCAGGCGGCGCAGGATCTCGCCGGGCGGGGCGAGCCGATCGGCCGTGAGGACCCGCAGCATGTTGCGGAGCTGGCTCATTTCGACGGCGGCGGCCAGATCGTGTCCGGCGACGTCGCCGATGGCCACGACGGTCGCGCCGTCGGGAAGCACGAAGGAGTCGTGCCAGTCGCCTCCCACCTCGGCGGCCGTGGGGCTGGCCATGTATCGGGCGACGATCTGCAGTTCGGTGTGCTCGGGGGGTTCGGCGAGCAGGCCGTGTTGCAGGGCCAGCGCGACCTGCTGGGTGCGGTGGAGCCGCACAGCGCCGCTGAGCGCGTCGTGGGTGTGCTCGAAGACCTGCCGCATAAGGGCGATGTCGTCGCGGCTCATCGGTCCGCGGCCACGGCGCCGGGCGGCGGTGACCGCGGCGGCCACGGCGCCGTCGACGACGACCGGCATCAGCACGACGCTGGTGGCGCCGGTCTGGGTCAGCCATTCGGTGGTGCTGCTGGGAAGCAGGTCGGCCGGTGGCCGGCCTGGTGGAAAGGTGCGCTGCAGCGGGCGGCGGCGCTCCAGCGCACGCGCGAATCCGCTGCCCGCGGCGAACCGCTCTTCGCCGCCGGGCGGTCGTCGTGGCATACCGCTGCTCGCGGCGGTGGCGACACGCTGGACGACGATCGGGGCGCCGGCGGGCCGGTCGCCGAGGTCGGGGAGCAGGTGCACGCCGCAGCCGTCGGCGAGCGCGGGAACCAGCACCTCGGCGAGCGCGGCGAACATTTCGGTCAGTGCGGGCCGCTCCGCGGCGGCCGCGGCGGCGCGGTCGAGCAGTTCGCGGCGCTGCCGCGCCTGCCACTCCAGTTCGATGTCGAAGCAGGTGCCGATCCATTCGACCACGGTGCCGTCCTCGACCACCGGCGCGGCCCGGACGTCGAAGTGCCGGTACTCGCCGTCGCGGGTGCGGACTCGGTAGACATGGCGCCACGGGCGGACCGCCCGGCGCGTCCGGTCCCATGACCGCAGCGTCGGCTCACGGTCGTCGGGGTGCAGCGCCTGGGTCCAGCCGTCGCCGAGGAACTCCTGTCGGCTCTGCCCGGTGATCCGCTCCCAGCCCCCGCTCGATTCGATCACCTTCCCGGCGGTATCGGTCACCCATACGACCTGCGCGTTGATCCAGACCATGCTCTCGAACCGGCGCAGCGAGCGTCTGTGCTCCTCGGTCGCCCGATCCGCCCGCCGGACCGCAGCGACCTGCTCGGTCACGTCGGCGGCCACTACCAGGACACCGGGCCGCTCGTGCGTGAACCGCGAGAGAGTGAAGGAGAAGTACCGCTCGGCATCGCCGGCGTCCGCATCGGCGGGCTTCACCGGCGCCTCGACCAGGCTGACCGGTTCACCGGTGGCCAGCACACGGTCGAACAGCTCGCCGTAGTCCTGCTTGGCCGCGGCACCGAATGCCCGTCCGATCGGCTCGCCGAGCCGACGGTCCCCGACGAACGCCCGAAACGCCAGGTTGGTGTACACCAGGCGGTGGTCCGGCCCGATCGTCAACGCGACCGCGACCGGCGCCGGATCGAAGGCCTCCAGTGCCAGCCACCCCATACCGCGCTCGCCCGCACCACCCATTCCCAGGCCCCCAGCCGCCCAACGATCCCGCCGCCCCCACCCCGGGGAGTCCGCCGACCCGCCGAACACCATTTCACGCCTGCGCCGAATACTCCCTGTTCAGCCGCCGATCATCACCCGAAGTTGGCGCACCGTTTGAGGGGCCATCAGCCACCCTGAGGCCGAGCCTGACCGCCGACGTGGGGGAGGCCCGCAAGGAACCCCTGCGAGGCCGGATCACCTGCCTCGCCCGGTCCGGGGCAGGATGGCCAGGACGGCGGCGCCGGTGAGCGTCTCGATGACCAGCGCCGGAGGCATCGCGACGAGCATCATGAGTGCCGCCGCCAGCTACCGCCGGCCCGCGCCCTCGGTGATCTGACCGAGTCGATCGGAGCCGTGCCCGGCCCCGTCCGCGATGCTGGACGTGCTCACCACACGGACCCTGGACGCCTGGCACGTCACCGACGCCGCGATGTCGACGACATCGTCCTGATGGTCGACGTGACCGTCACGAAGCCCGCGGCCCGCACGGCGCCGTCCGCCGGAACGCGCCCGTCACCGGCGACGTCGCAACGGCCCCCGCGAGGGAGCCCGCTCCTCCACCGCGCCGCTGACCGTCCTGCCCGCTGCGGAAGTCGAACCGGGCTGGACCGCGGCGGACGCCGGGGAGGGGGAGGGGCGGCGCAGGACGTGCCGGGCCAGCACCAGCGCGGCCAGCGCCGCCACCAGACCGCACACCCCCGCCCACCCGAACCGCTCGTAGGCGCGCACCCCTAGCCACGACCCCGCGCTGCCGCCCAGGAACGAGCACGTCATGTAGGCGGTGTTGAGGCGCGCGCGGGCCTCCGGCCGCAGCGCGAAGATCCGCGACTGGTTGGCGACCTGCCCCGACTGCACCGCCGCGTCCAGCAGCAGCATCCCCGCCACCAGCGCGGCCATCCCCACGGCGCCGCCCGCCGATCCGCCCGCCAGCACCGCCGCTGCGGCGAGCGCCGCCAGCGCGCACACCGGGGTGACCGCGTCGGGGCCCGCCCGGTCCACGCGGCGCCCCACCACCGGCGTGCAGACCATGCTCGCCGCGCCCACCAGCGCCACCAGCCCCACCGCCTGCGCGCCCAGCCCATAGCGGGGACCGCTGATCAGCAGCGCCACCGCCGTCCACGCCGCACTGAACCCGCCGAACATCGCCGCCTGGTACAGGCAGGACCGCCGCAGATCCGGCTCCTCGCGCAGCAGCCGCACCGCCTCGCCGAGCAGCCGCGGATACCGCTCCCGCGAGGCCGGCGCCGTCACCGGCAGAACGACCGCCAGCACCGGCGCCAGCAGCAGCGCCACGACCGCCGCGATCAGGTAGGGGGCGCGCCATCCCAGCTGCGCGCCGGCCACCCCGCCGAACGCGCGCGCCAGCAGGATCCCGCCGATCAGCCCGCTCAGCAGCGTGCCGGTCACCGCGCCGCGCCGCCGCTCACCGGCCAACCCCGCCGCCATCGGCAGGATGATCTGCGGGACCGACGTCGTCGCGCCGACAAGCGCGCCCGCCGCGATCAGGACCGGCGCGTCCGGTGCCAGTCCCGCCGCCAGCAGCCCCGCACCGGTCAGCGCCGTCAGCGTCGCGATCAGCCGCCGGTGCGGCATCCGGTCCCCGAGCGGCACCAGCAGGAACATTCCCGCCGCGTACCCCAGTTGCGCGGACGTCGCCGCCAGCGCCGCAGTGCTCTCGGACACGCGCAGGCTCGCGGCGATCAGCGGGATCAGCGCCTGCGGGAAGTAGATGTTGGCGACCGTCACCCCGCACGTCAGCGCGAGGAACCAGGTCAGCCGCCGCCCGAGGACCGCCTCACCGGACGCGGCGGAGGAAACGGACGGCGGGGCGGGGGAGAGGCCGCCGGGGGGAGTCGGGGGCACGGATGCACCTCACTGGAGAACCGGTTATAACGGTTCAGGACGGTACCAGTTAAACCGGTTCACGGCTATCCTCGACGCCATGACCGCCTCCGCCCCGCCCGCCCCGTTCCGCCAGGGCGCCGGACGGCTCTGCCTGGACTTCATCCGCACCCTGCGCCACCGCGGCGCGCCCGGCGCGGTCGAGGAACTCGTCGACCCCGCCGCCCTGGACGCCTGGATCCGCCAGTTCGGTCCCTACGACACGCCCTCCGACGGGACGGTCCCCGGCGCCGGCCGGGACGGCGGGCGCGCCGACGCGGCCGACCTGCTCGCCGCCCGCGCCCTGCGCGAGGCGATCCACCGGCTCGTCACCGCCGCCCTCGACGGCGGCCCCGCCGCCTGCGACCCCGCGTCCCGCGACCTGGTCAACGCCGCCGCCGCCCGGCCCGTCCCCGTCCCCGCGCTCGCCCCCTCCGGACGGCTGCGCCACCACGCCGCCGAACCCGCCGCCGCGATGCTCGCCGTCCTGGCCCGCGACGCCCTCGACCTGGTCACCTCAACTGCCCTCGACCGCGTCCGTGCCTGTGCCGGCGAGCGTTGCGGGGCCCTGTTCCTGGACACCTCCCGCCCCGGGACGCGCCGCTGGTGTTCCATGAACACGTGCGGCAACCGCGCCAAGAAGGACGCCCTGCACGCCCGCGGCCACGCCCCCGCCTGAACTCGCCGCCTGGGTCAGTCATGGCGGAGGCAGCGGTCCACCACCCTGACGTCCTCCTCGTCACCGGACGGCGGCCAAGGCGGCCGATCCATATGCCACTCGACGGCGCCAGCGGACGCGGCGGGCCCGGCGGCCCGTGCGGGCACGGGTCGGGGCAGTTCGCCCCCCCACAGCGCGTCATCGCAGTCGGCCGCCCGCGCTTCGGCAGGGCGCGCCGGGGTGTTTCGTGCCGGCGCTGGCCGAACTCGACGGCACCCACCTCCGCCAGCGACCCGAGACCTGCGACCCCACTCAACCGCCGACCGCTACCTGGTGTTGTGGGCGTACTGGTACACGAGGCGGTTCCGGTGCCGGCCGGGCCACCGTTCGCTTCACCAATCTTTCGGGTCCACAACGGACGGGTTATGGCCGGCGATCGCCTCGTAGATCTTGTCGCGGGGCATGCCAGGCCCATCAAGCCGACACAGCACCTTCCCTTCCTGAGGTTCCCCGGCGCCGCCTCCGCTCCACACCGTGAGGAAAAAGCCGGTTCGATCGGGCGGATTCTTAGCGGTGAGCCGCTGGATCGAATCCCAGGGATAGATCTCGACCATGTCCTCCCGCCCTCTCCTGTGCAGCACGGTTTCGATGCCGTCCGAGGTGATGACGAGTTCCATTCGGGCGCCCCAGACCAGTCCAACGAAGGCGAGGAGACAGAAAAAGCCGGTGAGTAGAAAAGTGAAGAAGCCGGCCGGGAGACCCCATAAGTACCAGGTGATCAGCGGCGGGACGATAGTCGCCGCCGTGCCGATGGCGACTTCTTTGGGGTAGTTCGCGGGCGGCGGCTGGAAGGAGACGGCCGGCAGCATTCGAGCCGTCGGCGAGCCGGAGGTCTTCCGTGTGGAAGCGACCTCGTTCTGCACGTGCGAGCGGAGAGGGGTGGTGTCTGCCGGTGGGGCGGCTCGGACTGGACCGTTTGATCGGGTCGTGGTGTCCAGGAGGTCGAGCAGTGCGCCGAGGGGCGGGCGTCCGGCGGGGTCCTTGGCCAGGCACTGCTGGATGAGTGGCAGAAGGGGGGCGGGGACGTGCGCCAAGTCCGGATCTTCGTGGATGATGCGGTAAAGGATCGCGGCGTGCGGCCCGGTTCCGAAAGGCGGATGACCGGTCGCGGCGAAGGCGAGAACCGATCCGAGAGGGAAGATGTCGCTGGGTGCCTCGACGACGTGGCCCATTGCCTGTTCGGGGGACATGAAGGCAGGGGTGCCGATGATCGCGCCCTTTTCCGTCAGCGTCGTGCCCTCCAGCGCCCGGGCGATGCCGAAGTCGATGATGCGCGGCCCGTCATCGGCGAGCAGGATGTTGGCCGGTTTGAGGTCGCGGTGTACCAGGTTCTCCCGGTGCACCGCGGCCAGCCCTTCGGCGAGCCCGGCTCCGAGGGCGAGGACCGCCTCGGCGGGCAATGGCCCCTTATCCGCGACCACCGCTCCCAGCGACGGCCCCGCGATGTAGGCGGTGACGACCCAGGGCGGGTCCGCGTCCGGGTCGGCGTCCACCACATGGGCGGTGAAGAATCCGCCGACGCGGCGAGTGGCTTCGACCTCCGCGGCGAACCGCCGCCGGAAGCCCGGATCGGCGGCCAGATCGGAGCGGATGAGTTTCACGGCGACCGGCCGTCCTCCCCGCGAGTGGGCGTAATAGACCTGGCCCATGCCGCCGGCGCCGAGACGAGCCTTGAGCTGATAGGTGCCGATGCTGCGCGGATCGTCGGGCTTCAGCGGCTCCATGCGCCGACCTTTCCTGGGAGGCTTCCAGTAGGTTCTACCGCGTGACCGGGCGGAGCGGGAGACGCTGCGCAAGGCGCACCGGTTCGTGCAGGTCCTCGCGGCAGATCGTGACCGCGATGGCAGAACGGCATGAGGCGTCGCGACGCCGAGTACGAGTGGGAAGTGGGCGCGCTGCTGTGCCACAACCTGTCGGGGATCGCCCTACCGTGTCCCCTCGTCCAGCAGGTCCCGGCCGGACGGCCGATGAGCGGGCCCGCCTCCGCCGTCCTTCCGAGGGCCCAGAGGCGGTCAATGAATAGGAGACGGTAAGTGCTCGGGGAGCGCCAGGCGGCTAACGGATCTGGGACACCGAGGCCCGTGAACGGCAGTGCAGACTACGAGTAGATCACGCGGTGGGTCTTTAACTTCTCGTCTTCTTTCACTTCCCCGGGCATCATCGAAGCATGGGATTGGCACGCACACTGGCACTCAAGGCCCATCGGCCACTGGGGCGATTGGCCCTGCCATTCCTGCGCCCGGCGTCCGCCGCACCATCGCCCTGGGACACCGGGGCCGACCCGGACGCGCTGCTCGCCGTGGCGTTCTCCGCTCGCGACCCCGGAGCCAGGCGGAGAGCGGCGGCGCGGATCGAGGCGCTCTGGGACGGCGAGCCCGAGCGCCGGAAGGTCATCTGGTGGCTGATCAGGGAGCGAATCACCGCCCCATTCGGCCCTCACGGCACCGACCACCACCTCTCTGAATGGACGAAGGTGGCGGACGGTTCCGCGGACGTATCGCGAGTCTCGGGAACCGGCGTGTGGCAGTCAGATTCCCGAGCCAGGGACCGGATACACCTTCCGGAGGCAGCCGAGCGTTTCCTCTTCGGTGCCGACCCCGACTGCCCCCGCGTCCCGCGGATCCGACTTGTCACCGCCTTGGGCCTCGGCACGGCAGCAGAGGCCGAACTGCTGCCCGACCTGGCCCTCCGCGCGGACGACCCCGCCCTTCGCGACCGGTGCGCCGCCATCGTGGCCGAGACCGACGAACCACACGTCCTGGACGCGCTGGAGAACGTCTTCTCCCAGGCGTTCGACTTCTGGGTGAACCGCTGGACCTTCCGCGGCGAGCTGATCCTCGGGCAGCGACCGGAGCTGTGGAGCGAGGACGGCACACCTACGCCGCTGCTGTCCCTGCTGCTCAGCAATCCACATGTCCCTCGGCCGCCCGGCGCCGAGTCGAGCGACGGCACCTCCTACTCGGCGGTGCTCGCGGCGTTGCGCGGCCGCTTGGACCTCCTCGCCGACTTCCCGCCGGGCTGGCTGATCCACGAGATGCTGACGGTGACGGAGGAACGGCCCGGCACACCCGCCGACGCGGCCTGCCGCCGGGCCCTGCGAGCCCTCGACGACGGCCGGGCACGGGAGATCCTGTGTGAGGCCGCGATGGAGGACGCCGACAACGACGCCGTCGCGGCCGTGACCGACGCCGGCTACCTCCCCGCCGACCCGGACCTGGTGCCGCTGTTCCTGATGCTCACCCGGCAATGGGAGCGACTCGCGGCCGCCGATCCGGACGGACACCGCCTGCGGGACTACATCGCCCGGGAGGACAGTGACCCGGGCTTCGACGGGCTCGTCCGGATGCTGGAGCAGGACGCACATCCGCACCCCGCCACCGCACACGACGACTCCATCCCCCATGACGCCCGCGAGCACGCTCTCGCCGCCCTCCGAGCGATCGGTCCCGGCGACGTCGGCAACCGACTCTGCGCGATGGCTGTGGACGGCGTCGACGTCGCCGTCCGGGTTGTCGCCGAGAGCGGCCTGGTGCCTGTGCCCAACGATCCCCGCGACCTGGCACTCTTCCTGTACCGGACCGGCCAGTGGGATCGGTACGACGCCGCCGACCCCGACGGACGGCACCTCCGCGGCCACGTCGCGGGGCTCAGCCCGTACGACGACGAGCGCACGAGGCTTCGGGACGCCGCCAAGCGTGGCGGGCGGCCGATGCCGTGCAGCCCGCCGTCCGAGCCGGCGCGTCCCGACCCGTACTGGCCCAGCGGAACCGGCGTGGCCGGAACAGGCGGCTTCACTGGCGGCTTCACCACTCACTAGCGTGCTGTGGAGACCCGCAGCACGCTCTCCGCTGAGTTCTCTCGGCTCGGCGGATGAGAAACGCCGTGGAGGGACGCGGGAGTCGGAGGGCTCTGGAACTGCGCAGTCACGGACTGACGAAGGACTCCACTCATGCCCTGCCTATCCGGTGTGTATCTCGCGAGCGTCTGGAGCCGCTTGTCGGAGCGCGTACGCGGGGCGTGTCGTCGTTGGCCGGTCGGTTGCTGCTCACGGGCCGCCTAGCCGCCCCCCGTGTGACCAGCCGTCGCCCGTGCCCTGTCCACGCCCGGGCCGACCGCCCGGTCCTCGGCAGTCGGTGATCAGAGCGCGCTGCGGACGGCCAGTGGGGCCTCTTCCGGGTACTCCTTGGGGGCCATCTCGTAGGTCTTGTTCAGCAGCGCGATGAAGTCCGGGTCCGTCATCGGGTCCGCGGGTTCGGTGAATTTGACGCCTCTGCGCCTCAAGTCATGCGTGAGGACGTCGAAGACCTTTTCGTGGGTCAGGTCGTCGGTGTGGTCGAGGTACTTGCGGACGTCCGACAGTTCGTCGAAGACCAGTGCCGTGTAGTGGAAGAGCGTCCGCATGTCCTGGTCGCCGTAGCGTGCGATCTCCTGGTCGCCGTTGCGGATCACCCAGTCGCCGGTGTCCTCGCGGTGGAGCAGCGACTCCAGGCGGAGCTCCGGATAGTCCCGCCGATGGACGGGCCCATTGCTTTCTCTGCGGTGGTACATCTTCGAGTTGTCCGAAAGGATGCAAGTGTTGTCGAAGGGGGCCTTGAAGCGCTGCGGAGGCCGGTCGGGGCCGTCCGGCCAGTAGGTGAAGCCTCCGTCGAGATCGGAGTTGTAGAAGTAGGTGATCATCTGCCCGGTCTTGACGGCCCAGCGATCGAAAAGCCCGGACTTGGCCATGACGCTGAGCAGCCAGATCGGCGTGTTCACGATCGAGCAGCCTCGCCAGTTGGCGCTGTCGAAGTGGCCGGCGTCGAAGCTGTGCGACGGCACCCCGATGTTGAACAGCATGTGCAGGGCGAGGCCGTACTTCGCTCCGTGCATTTCCTTCACCGGCTCCAGGAGTTTCTGGCTGAAGTAGAGATCGTGCACGTCCGGGTAGAAGACGACCCCTTCTTCGGCGAGGTAGTCACGGAAGACCGGTGCGATGAAGTCGGAGAGGTTCACCGTGCTCGGGTCCACGTCGGTGCCGCCGGAGACCGCGAGGTACTCCTCGGTGGACGTGAAATGGTGCGCCAGGATCAGCTTCCACGGCGCGTGCCGGCGCACGATGCCGAACAGCGCTTCGACCTCGCCGGGCTCGTAGAAATCGTGGATCAGGGTCGGATGCATGACCGGTGTGATCGGATGGCGCTGCATCATCGTCACCGTGCCTTCCATTGTGAGGGTGATCGAAACGGGGCCGGTGCTTGTCGCGGAGTATGCCTTCTCCGCCTGGCCGGATCTTGATGTCGCCGATGCATTCCGCTCAGGCGAGCGGCTCGATGATCTCGATGAGATTGCCGCCCGGGTCCGTCACGAACACGACTTTCACGCCGTGCTCGGCCTCGGTCGCCAGGGGCCTTGCGACCACTGCTCCAGCGGCCAACGCGCGTTCCAGTGCGGCGTCGATGTCCGGAACCCGCATGCCCAGGACGACCCCACCGGGTGCGGGAATGGCGCGAGCCAGGAACTTCAGCAGGACGAGCGTGCAGCCCTGATCGTCCGCGGCATGCGTGATGATCTCCTCGAGTTCCCATTCGGTTCCCGCGCTGGACGTGACCCGCTGGATGACCTTGAAGCCGAAGACCTCCGCGTAGAACGACAGCAGTTTCTCAGGATCGTCGGTGACGACCTTGACGAAGGGCATCGTCGCCGGGACGGCCGGATCGTCCGCCGTGGAGGGCATGGCAACAGCTCCTTGCAGATCAACTGTTGAGGCGAGATCGCCGTTCGCGCGCACGGGGCGCCGATGAAGCCCGTGCCGTGCCCAGCACTGTAAAGAGTGATATCCCTCGCAGAGCGAGGGATATCACTCAATGGAACACCTCTCGTTTCCGCTCAGGCGGGCGGAAGTCCGCGGCGGCGCGTCCGGCGTTGACGACGCCATGCCCGTCCTGCGTGGAAGACGGAATGCGCTCGTCGAACTGCTTCTGAAGGGAAGGCGCTTCAGCGGGTGATCGGTGTGTCGGTGTACGGGGTGATGCGCACGGGACCGATCAGCCCGTACTCCTGCCGGGGCTCGGCCGCCTGGGCCGGGAATCCCGGGGTGACGCGAAGCCGGTTGCGCAGGGGCGTGGCCACTCGGACGGTGATGGTGTTGGTGCCGTTGCGGAGATGGCCGCCGAGGTCGATGCGGTGGCTCACCTGGTCGCTCGGAGGCAGGGGCCGGCCGTTGACGGAGACCTCGAAGGTGTCGGTGACCTTTCCGAGGTCGAGGTAGGCGCCGGTCGCCTGGTCGAGCCGCACGGTCGTGGTGTAGGTGCCGACCCCGGATGCGTCCTGCAGGTCGGGGATCTGGGACCAGGGCTTCAGATCGGTCAGGTCGAGGTCGTGCTCGACCGTCTCGCGGTCACCGCCGGCTCCCTTGCGCCAGTCTTCGACGGTCAGCTTCCAGCCCGCCGGTGCCGGCGAGGCGGGGGCCTGAGCCACGCGGAGCTGGGACCGCTTGCCGTCGTCCCAGGTCACCGTGTAGGTGCCCGGAGTCGTCGTGCGGAGGGTGGAGGTGTCACCGGCTGTGACGACCTCCCCTCCGGTCGTCGCCGTGACGTGCCGGGCCGTTCCGTTCCCCAAGGCTACGAGGGTGCTGCCGCCGGGGGAGAGGGTCACCGGCACGGTGACCCGTCCGGCCTCGGTGCGATAGCGGCCGACAGGCTTCGTGCCGCCGGTCCAGGCGTCCATCGTGTAGGGGGTGCCGCTCCCCTCAAGGGAGATGTCGGTGCTGATCGTGGAGGCCGTCGGGTTGTAGAGGTAGTACAGCTGGCCGCCGGCCGTGACGCGACGCGCGGACAGGAGGCCGGACGTCGCGCTCGGTTCGGCCGCCGGACGCAGACCGAGGTTCCGCAGGGTCGCCGCGAGGCCGCTCTGATCGTCGATCCGCCGGACGGAGGGCTCGGCGAGGAGTTTCTTGATCGTCGCCGTGAGTTCGGCGTCCTGGTCCTTCGCCCGGTAGTCCCCGGGCGTCCTGCCGGGCGCGGCGCCGATGACGACGATGGGCAGGCCGTTGCGCGCGTGTTCGAGCAGGAGCCGCGCGGTCGCCAGCGGCATGGTCTTCTGATCGTCGAGGATCAGTGCGCGGTAGCCGGGCCCGTCCGGGGCCAGCCGGTGATCGCGGACCGTGGTGGCGGCGAGCTGGTCGGGGCCGGTGAAGTCGGAGGTGTATCCGGGCGCTTGGAGGCTCGGGGTGTCGGTGCCGTAGCTCTGCCGATAGAGAGCCAGGTCCACCGCCGGGCGCCCCTGACGCAGCGCGAACTGCATGCGCGACGTCCACCCCGTGATGGAGGAGGTGTCCGCCCACGTGGCCTGGCGCGGACCCCAGGCTTCGGAGAAGCCGTTGCCGCCTTGCGTCGTGAACGGCGAGAAGCCGGGCCAGCCCGTGGCGCCCAGACCGTCGGCGGTCGCGTAACCGTGGAAGACGACCTGGTTCACCCCGTAGGCGAAGGCGGTGTTGAAGTGCTTGAGCATCTGCGGCCACGTCTGCCCATAAGCGTCGTTGTAGGTGGCGCAGCATTCGAGGGAGAAGACGCCATGCCCGGTCAGATGCACGGCACCGTTGGAGACCTGCCTGAACGGCTCGTCCGAGTAGCCGTCGTCCATGCCGAGCGACTCGGTCTCGGGGACGTCCACGGCTGCCTCGACGGACGGCGTGTCGATGGTGGTGCCGTAGGGCTGGGCGCGGTACCGCAGGCCGCGCGAGTGCGCCCAGGTCTGCAGCGGCTTCACATGCTGACCGATGTAGAGGTCGGTGAGCGTCCGGTAGTAGTCGTCGCGGACTCGCGCCCCGCTGCCGTCGGTGAACTCGAAGTCGGGGGTGCCGGCGGGCGTTACGGAGGTGTACTGGCGGTGGATGCCGTCGATGAACAGGGCCGGCAGGCTCTCCAGCAGCGAGTAGCCGCGCAGCCGCTGGAAGCTCGCGGGCAGTTGCGCGGTCCAGTGCTGGGCGGAGTCGAGCTCGAGAGAGTCCTCGAACAGGTCGCCGCCGTTCGCCTTGAGCAGCTTCCGCAGCTGCGGGGTGAGGACGTGCTCGTCCCAGTACGCGGTGGCGGCCCCGGCGCCCGCCGCGCTGAAATGGTCCACCACGTAAGCGGGCTCGCCCGACACGGACTGGCCCGAGACGGACGCCTGGCCCGTCCCGCGCTGCCAGTAACCCAGCAGCATCCACTCGCCGCCGGGCGGAGCCTTCCAGGTGACCGCTCCGTTCCGCACCGAGCCCGTGAGGTCGACCAGTGACGCCCTGTCCAGTTTCACCGGCTTGGCGCCGGAGCAGCCGGACGGGCACCGCAGGGCCTGGACCGCGACCAGTGTCTGCCTGGTGACGCCGGGCTTGGGGGCGGGGGCGGCGGGCGGCGGCCCCGAGTAGGTGGCGCCCCCCTGCACCACCGCCCGGCCGTAGACGATCTCCTGCGCGGCCTGCGGGCTGTCGGGCGTCAGTCCGGGGACCACCAGCGGCCACGACGGCCCGACCGTGAGATCGATGTGCACGCCGTACCGGCGACCTGCGGCGACGGCCTCTTCGAGGCGGTCGGTCAGGACCTCGCCGCCCCAGCCGTTCTTGGCCGGGTCGCCCGTGAACATGCATTGGATCTCGGCCGCGCCGAACCCGTGCTCGGCGATCTGGCGTACCTCGGTGTCGATCGCCGCCGGCGAGATGTCACCGCACGGCCACCAGTAGCGGATCTTCGGCTTGGAGTCACTCGGGGGCGAGGCGAACCGCTGGGCGAACGCGGCACCGAACGGTGTGGGAGGCGCTGCGGCGGCCGTTCCGGGGACGGCGGCCAACGCGGCCGTGAGGGCGGCCGCGGTGAGGGCCGCACGGAGAGGTCTACGGGGGTGGGAGGTCATGGGCTTCTCCTCGGCGCCCGCGGGAGGCCGAGCCGCTCGGC
Source organism: Spirillospora sp. NPDC046719 (assembly GCF_040645715.1). Classification (NCBI taxonomy): domain Bacteria; kingdom Bacillati; phylum Actinomycetota; class Actinomycetes; order Streptosporangiales; family Thermomonosporaceae; genus Spirillospora; species Spirillospora sp. NPDC046719. Next base: position 30,412 of record NZ_JBEYYT010000061.1, read on the forward strand.
TCCTGCCGACCGCGGGCGTCCGTCCAGTAGGGGGTGGATTTGAACGTTTTAGGAGCTGCCCGCAGAGCTTCACCGGTCGCGAGAGGGGTGTCAAGCCCTGTTCCATGGTTCGTATCGGCGCTGTGTACTGGGCTTATGGTGTGAGCTGCGAAAACCTGGTGCCAACAGTTTTTGGGTCTTGACGGACCTTGATGGGCGGCCTAGGGTCAGCGGCGAGCAGCGTTCTTAAAACGTTTTTTTGCTCGCCGGACGTCGCTCATGGGCTGAGAGCGCCGGGCCGTCCTACGCGTCCGTCGCGGGCAGCGCGCGGCACATCGAGTCGAGCGTCTCGATCACCGAGGCCATGTCGAGCGAAGGGTCCAGCAGCCACTGGATCTGCAGGCCGTCGGCGGCGGCCAGCAGCAGGCGCGCCATGTGCTCCGCGGGGGCGTCCGCCCTGATCGTGCCCTCGCGCTGCTGGTCGGCGAGCTTTTCGGTGATCAGGGCGGTCAGCTCGCGGTACCGGTCGGCGAAGTGGCCGTGCGCGTGGTGGCCCGGGTCGGTGGCCGCCGCCGACAGGGAGGTGAAGAGGCGCACCAGTCCCGGCTCGTCCATGTTCTGGCGGACCGCCTGCGCCAGCCCCTCGCCGGGACGGCGTATGTCGCGGGAGACCTCGGCGTCCAGGCGGTCGCGCTCCCGCAGGACCGCGAGCAGCAGTTCCTCACGGCTTCCGAAGTAGTGCATCAACCCCTGCTGGGTCAGCCCGACATGGTCGGCGAGCTCCTGGAGCGAGAACCCGCGGTCCCCGGTCCGGGCGAACAGCTCCAGGGCGGCGCGCAGGATGCGCGCGCGGCGTTCCACGCCCTTCCGGTAAGGACCGCGTGCCTTCCCGTCACCTGCCACGAGGCCGACGGTACTCGATCCCGTAGGGCCCCGGCCCGTGCCCCGTGGCCCAGGCCGGACGTGCGTTCCACTCCATGGACGCCCGTGCGGGCGGCCGAGAAATCCCGTGCCACTGTTCCGAAAAGCCCGCCCGATAATGATCATATGTCGGGCGCGGCGCCACCCCCGGGACAGTCGGAGCGCACATGTCCACCACCCCCACCCTCCACGCGGAGGCATCCGGAAACGATCCGGGACGCCTCGAGGACGCCTCCCGAATTCGGGTCTTCGCCATTCTCACCGTGATCGTGCTCTTCACCGAGGTCGCGCCGGTCCAGTACACGATCGTGGCCGCGGCACTGCAGAAGATCTCACCGAGCTTCCCGGGAGTCGGGGCCAACATCACCTGGTCGATGATCGTCTATGGTCTCGTCGGCGCGGCGGCGTCCCCACTGATCGGCAAGATGTCCGATATCTGGGGCAAGAAGCGCATGTTCCTCGCCTGCGGGCTGTTCTTCATCGTCGGCTGCGGGGTCTGCGCCCTCACCAGTTCATGGACGCTGTTCCTGCTCGGGCGCGCGCTCCAGGCCATCGCCGTCGCCACCGCCGTCATCGCCTACGGGCTGATCCGCGACCTGCTGCCTCGCCGGTACGTGCCGCTCGGCATGGGCGTCACCGCCACCGGCCTGGGCTTCTCCGCCCTGCTCGGCCCGGTCCTCGGGGGCTGGCTCGTCGACGACTACAGCTGGCGCGCGATCTTCTGGGTGCTGCTCGGCTACACGGTCGTCATGATGCCGCTGGTCTGGTTCGTGGTCCCCGAGTCGAAGCTGCGGACCAGCGGGCGCCTGGACATCGCCGGCGCGCTCCTGCTCGCCGCCGGCATCGGACTCGTGCTGCTGTACATCGACAAGGGACAGGACTGGGGATGGGCACGTCCCCGTGCATGGGCGTGGCTGCTCGCCGGGCTGGTGCTCATCGCCGTCTTCGGCGTGGTCGAACGGCGCGTGAGCCACCCCGTCATGGACGTGCGGCTCCTGGTCAACCCGAAGGTCAGCCTGACCCTGTTCGTGGCGCTCTTCGCGGCCTTCATCATCGGCGTGCAGTCCTATGCGATCCCCTACATGACCCAGTCGCCGGAGTCTCACACCGCTGCGCAGATGGTGGCGGGAGGGGCGATACAGAAGGCGCAGGCCGCAGGCGTGAAGCTCCCTCCGCAGGCCGTCGACGTCGCACTGAAGCCCGGCTACTCCTACGGTGAGGGATGGTCGCTGACCGGCTACGCCACCCACATCGCGATCTGGCTGGCTCTGCTGAGCATGGTGACCGGAGCGCTGGCCGGCGCCTGGGCGCGCAAGGTCGGTCCCCGCCGGCCGATGCTGCTGGCCCTCACCGTGATGGCCGCGACCGGTGTCGGCTTCGCGGTCTGCCCCTTCGGCTGGGTCACCCTGCTGCTGCTCGCCCTTCCCTTCGGCGCGGCGATCGGCGGCTACTACGCCTCCGCGCCCAACCTCATCGTCGAGGCCGTACCGCAGGAGCAGCAGGGCGTCAGCGCGGGCATGCTGGCCGTCATGCAGACCATCGGCGTGGCCGTCGGCGTCGCGGCGGCCACGGCGTTCAACCACGCCCATCCCGTTCGCGCCGTCGTGGCGGTGGCGGGGCGGCCGAACCCGGCCGTCGACATCCCGGGCCTGTACTCCGACCGCGGTTACGAGCTGGGCTTCTGGTTCGTCGCCGGGACCACCGTCGTCGCCCTGATCGCGGCGTTGGTGATGCGGCACGGCCGTGCTCCCGCCACCGGCGGGACCGCGCACTGAACCGGGTTCGCCCCGCCGCCCCCGGGCCCGGGGGGGGGGGCGGGGCGGGGGGGGGGCGGGGGGCGGGGGGGGGGTGGTGTACCAGGGGGCCGGCTCCG
>NZ_JBEYYT010000062.1:0-32774 GCF_040645715.1 Spirillospora sp. NPDC046719
GCGGGGCCCCTGCTCCCGGCGGCGGGGCTCCTGCTCCCGGCGGCGGGGCTCCTGCTCCCGGCGGCGGGGGAGCGGACGCGCCGGCGCCGACCCGTGCGGTCAGGTCCGCGACCGCCCGCGTCGCGGCCGTGGCTCCGACGAGGCTGAGCAGCTGCGCCATCGCGTGCAGCGCCTCGCGGGTCTCGTCGTCGGCGAAGGCGTCGCTGTTGTACTGATGGCCGTACTTCTTGCCCACCAGACGGAGCCTCGAGGCCAGCGAGAGGCCGGGACGGGGCAGGACCGGCTTGAAGATCTCCCGCTCCTGCACGATCACGTTGAGCAGGAAGCGGGTGTCGTTCAGGCTGTAGCCGCGCCGGCCGTCGGTGCCGTACCGCTCGTTGTCGCGGCGCTCCTTCTCGGCGACCCAGCCGGTCCCCCACGCGCCGGTCATGGTGCGGTCCACGAACGGGCGCAGTCCCTCGAGGAGGTTCTCCAGCCCTTGCCCGATCAGGTCGCGATTCCCCGTCGTCCTCACCGCCTCGGTCGTTTTTTCGATCTTGCCGTGGTATGGGACGGGCCCGCTGCCGTGGGAGTTCGCGCGGATCACTTCGGTTCGAGGCCCTTCCCTGCGGCGAGGTCGACGACGACGTAGACGCCCGCTGTTCCCGGCCCGTCGACGAAGAGTGCGTCTTCGCGGGCCCATCTCTGGCAGCCGACGTGTGTCGCCCGTACCGGGTTGCGGAATGGTGCTTTCGGTTGGGACCGACTAATGACATCGGGGTCGCGTTGTATCGTCCCGGTGATGGTGACGATCCCGACAGCGCTGGCTGATGCGATCACGCGCCGCGAGGGCGAGGCGGGACGCGAGTGGATCGCGGCTCTGCCGGACCTGATCGTCCGCCACGCAGAGCAGTGGAGATGCGAGTTCGCGGGCCCTGCATGGCACGGCGAGACGGCGATCGCGCTGCCGGTGGCGGGCCCACATGGTCCGGCCGTGCTCAAGCTCGCCTATCCGCACCCGCGCAGCCGCGTGGAGGCGATCGCGCTGCGCTGTTTCGCGGGCCGTGGTGCCGTGCGGGTCCTGGAGAGCGATGACGACGCGTTCGCGCTGCTGCTGGAGCGGGCGGGACCGCAGACCCTGGATGCGGTGCCGTCGGTCGACGAGGCCATCGAGATCGCCGGCGGACTGGCGCGCCGCCTGGCGGTCCCCGCCCCTCCGGAGGTCCCCTCTCTGGCGGACGCGTCCCGACTGTGGGAACGGCAACTGCTGCAGCAGGCCGCCGCCACGCCCGGACTGCTTCCCGCGGGGGCGGTCGACAGGGCCCGGGCGGTCATCGGCGCACTCGCCGCCGACGCGACCCCGACGATGCTGCACGGCGACCTGCACTACGCCAACGTCCTGAAGGCGTCCCGCGAGCCCTGGCTGGCCATCGATCCCCAAGGCCGGCGCGGAACGGCCGCGTTCGACGCCTTCACGGTCATCACCGAACGCCCCTCCCGCCTCGCAGCCAAAGCGGCCGTCATCGCCCGCGTCCGTCGCTACAGCGCGGCGGCGGGCGTCGACCCGGAACTCGCCCTGGCCTGCTGCCGGGCCCGCGCTACCAGCGCCTACCTGCACCAACGCGCAGGCAACGGCGACTGGTTCGACCTCGACCTCCTGCGAACCCTCATCGCACTGTGACCCGCTCACCCAACGCTTCACGGCGGACGGCCGGGCACGGGCCCCGATCACCGCGATGAGTTTGCGCGGTGGATCTGGTCTGTCCCGGCATGACTCGCATCGTCGCCGACATCTCCCTCTCCCTCGACGGCTTCGTCACCGGTCCCGACCCCGGCCCCGACAACGGGCTGGGCACCGGCGGCGAGGCCCTGCACACCTGGGCGTTCTCCGACGACCCCGGCGACCGGCGGATCCTGCGCGAGGCGACCGCGCGCTCGGGCGCCGTCGTCCTCGGCCGCCGGCTCTTCGACGTGGTCGACGGGCCGAAAGGCTGGAACGATGACATCGGCTACGGCGCAGGCGAGGCCGGCACGCCCGCGTTCGTCGTCGTGACGGGCTCGCCGCCGGAGTCGCTGCGGCTCACGGGCCTCGACTGGACGTTCGTCACCACCGGCCTGGCCGACGCCGTCACCACCGCCCGCGAGCGCGCGGAGGCGGCGTCCGCCGACGCCGGCAAGGACCTCGACGTCGTCCTCATGGGCGGCGGCGCCACGGTCGGCTCGGCGCTCGACGCCGGGCTGGTCGACGTGCTGACGCTGCACCTCGCGCCCGTAATGCTGGGTTCAGGGACGCCGCTCTTCACCGGCGGAACGCCGCGCACGCTGGTGCAGCGGAGCGTGACCCCGACATCGACCGCGACGCACCTGACGTACGACGTCGTCTCCTGACGACGCCGAAGGGTGCGTCTAATGATCGGATTGCGATCTTCACCACAGCGGAACCGGCAGCACAGGCGGCAGGGGTATTCGACGATCTATCGCCGGTGTCCCGTCCCCGACGCACGCCTGGTCACCTGTTCCGGCATGGGCCATGACCTGCGCCGCCAGCTCTGGCCGTCCATGCTCGATCGGATCCAGGCCCTTGCCTTCACGCATTGACAAAGATCATCTCGCGCCCGAAGTTCGTAGATCCACAGGAGTTCCGCTGCAGGAGCCCACGCGGTCCCGATGTCGTGGGGCGACTCGTCGGCCGGCTGCGTCCGCGCTGCAGGACAGCAGGACTGGCGTTGTCAGAGGCGCCGTGAAGTATGTGCCGGGACCGGTATGGCGGACAAGGGAGCGATCGCGGTGGCTGTGACGAACCAGAAGGTGCTCGAGCACGAACTCCTCACCGAGATGTACGACGACGGGTACTACCCCGATGACCTCGTCGACAAGGGCAAAGCGATCTTGCTGAGTCTGTGCGAGCGGATCGAGGCCGACCAGCCCGCCGATCTGGCCGCGCTCTACACGCTGACGCACGCCGCGACCGAGGAGTTCAACGCCCTGCAGACGGAGTTCGAGGCGGCCGGCAGCGAGATCGAAACGGTCGCACGCGACGCGATCGGCGAAGAGGTCTGGTTCTTGGCCACCGCCTACGGCTTCGACGGCGCCGATATCGAGGAGCTGATCGCCACTCGAGACTGGTGACACCACGCTCGCCAGCCTCACTTCCGACCACCACGCCTCCGGCGGCGTCCCCAAGCACGGTAGGGCGACTGCTGGCCGCGGCAGACCACGGATCGAGGTCGTGAGCGGGCGCCACTGCACAGCCGCAGGGCGGCGGTGTCGTTGGACGTTCGATGTGGGCTCCACAGCGGTGGCGTTCCAACAATCGCGAAGTCACCCCCCCTTGCTCGTCACGATTCCGCGCCGGCCTGGCTGCCGCTACCGCGGGCACCGCCGCCGACCAGCGCGCCCAGACGACGCCGGCGCCAACGCACGCTCTCCAATGGTTAGTGTGGCGGCATGCCGAAAACGCCGCGTACCCGCAGACCGCGTCCGGGCACGCCGGGACGCTCGCCCCTGGCATGGCTGCCCAACGGCGAACCGGCCGACGTCTACAGCGCGCCATGCCCCTCCCGCGCCGCGCTGGACCGGATCGCCGACAAATGGACGGCGCTGATAGTCGGCGCCCTGTTCGAGGGGACGCGGCGCTTCTCCGAACTCCGCGCGGACATCGACGGCATCAGCGACAAGATGCTCACCCAGACGCTCCGCAGCATGGAGCGCGACGGGCTGGTGGCCCGGCACGTCCACCCAACGGTGCCGCCCAAGGTCGAGTACCGGCTGACGGACCTCGGCCGGACGCTGGAGGAACCGCTGGCCGCTGTGCGGAGCTGGGCGGAGAAGCACATCAACGAGGTGGAGCGGGCCCGGCTGGAGTTCGATTCGGACGAGGGCGCGCACTTGCAAGTGCGTACTTCCCAATAGTTAGTGACTCTCCGATAGTGGGTGCCAGCGGCCTCGCCGGAGGCCGCCCCACGAGAGGATGGTCATGGTTCTGCCGGCTTCCCGCGCACAGGTCCGCCTCGGCGCGACCACTGTCACCTTCCTGCCCGACGGCCACGCGAGCGTCGTCCCTACGGCGGTGTTCCCCGCGAGCGCCCCGACCGGCTGGGCGACGCACAGCGAGTTCTTGGACGCCGACGGGCGGCTCCCCATCAGCATCGGCTCGTTCCTCGTCCGCACGCGCGACCGCGTCGTCTTGGTGGACCTCGGGTTGGGGCAGGTGGACTTCGAAGTCCCCGACCTGGCGTCGTTCAAGGGCGGAACCCTGCTTCGCAGCCTCGCCGAGGAAGGACTCACCCCACAGGACGTCGACACGGTCGTCTACACCCATCTCCACCACGACCACGTGGGCTGGACCACGGATGTGGCGCCAGGCCCCACACTCCCCGAACGAAGCGCCCCCAGCGCCTTGACGTTCCCGAACGCGCGCCACCTCGTCGCCGAAGCGGAGTGGAAGCACTGGACGGGGACGGCGGAGGTCATCGGCCCGGACCCCGTCGCCGTGCAGGGACCCCTGTCGGGTCGCGTCGAGTTCGTCGAGGACGGGCAGGACATCGCGCCCGGAGTCCGGGTCCGCGCGACTCCCGGCCACACGCCCGGACACCAGAGCCTCGTCGTCACCGACCCCGGCGACGAGCGCCGCCTCATCATCCTGGGCGACGTGATGCACTGCCAGGTCCAGGTCGCCGAAAGCGAGTGGGGGTTCGTTTTCGACGACGCCCCTGCGGAAGCCGCGGCCACCCGCGAGGCGCTGCTCACCGACCTGGAGGACGAGCGGACGCTGCTGGCCGGCGGCCACTTCGCCGGTCACGTCTTCGGCCGTGTCCTGCCTCCCGTGGCGCGCCGTGCCTGGAGCAGCGAGAGTAAGGCCGCGTAGCGGCTACGGCGTGACGGCGGCGGTGTGGGCGAGAGCGGCGGGGTCGGCCCATACGGACAGCACATGGCGGTCGGCGCCCCAAGCCGTCCTCCACGTGCCGGCACTACTGCTACGTCGACCAGCCCGCGCCCGCCGTCAAGCGCGTCGCCGCGCAGGTCAACTGAACGAGAGGGCGGCGCCCGGAGCCGGGCGCCGCCCGTGCTCTCAGTCGGCGATCATGCCGCCGCTGAGGTTGGCGATCGCGCCGGTCATCGCGCCGGAACGGTCCGAGGCGACGAAGGCGGCCACATCGGCGATCTCAGCGACCGTGGGCAGCCGCTTGCGCAGGGTCCGGTCGGCCATGCGCTGGTGGAACGCCTCGCGGCTGATGCCGTAGGCGTCGGCGTGCAGCCCGTACACCTCGGTGAGCTGCGGCGTCTCGGGCATCCCGGCGGCGTTCAGGCACACGACCCGCACACCGTGCGGTCCCAGCTCGGCGGCCAGGCCCCGCGACAGCGACTCGACCGCCGCCCACGCCGGCGCCATACCGCCCATCAGCGGGACGGCCGTGCGCGACGGGCTCGCCGTGATCGTCAGGATCACGCCCGCGCCCTGGGCGGTCATGCGCCGTCCCGCTGCCCTGGCGGTCAGGAAGTTGGCCTTGGGGTAGGTGGTCATGGGCAGGTCGAAGTCGTCGGGTGACAGGTCGGCCAGGGACGTGCCCTGGATCCGGGTCTGGGGCAGGCTGATGGCGTTGAAGGAGACGTCCACGCTCCCGGCCGTCGTGGCGACCTCCTCGACGTGCGCCTGGACGGCGGCGTCGTCCAGCGCGTCCACCACGGCGGCCTCGGCCTTTCCCCCGGCGGCGCGGATCTTCTCGGCGACCGCCTCCAGCCCGGCGAGGTGCCGTCCGGCCAGGAACACCCTCGCCCCTTCCTCGGCGAAAGTGCGAGCGACCGCGCTTCCGATGGAACCGCTCGCTCCGTAAATGATGGCGTTCTTGCTTTCGAGCAGCATTGTCCGGCTCCCAATTGTCTACGTCGTTGACGGGCTTTCCGTCAATGGTGTCGACTCGGCGGTGAGCCGAAAGGAATCGCCCTGCCCGCACCCGGTTCACCGAAGTCTCGTATTTACACAGGTGAGCCGGGGTCATCAACGCCTGAGGGCAGGGCGGAAGCGCCCTGCCCTCGCCGTCGGACTTCTTGCGTCTACAGAGGTGCCGATTCGCCGGGCTGAGAACTTGACGGAGCAGGGCGGAGGGACTGGGAGAGTCCGAAATACTCGAACAACTGCGGGTCGCGGAACGCGGAAATGCGCGTGATCCCGCCGCCGGACGCCGTCAGGACCATCAACGCGTGAAGGTGGTGAACGCCGTCTTCGCCGCGCTGGTACATGGCGGCTGCGGGCTGCCCGTTGGCCGAGGTCGCCACCATCCGGATGGCACCTGGCACGGTGAGGACCCTGGCCCCGAAGAACCGGACGATGGACTCGCGGCCGGCGAACCAGGAGGACGTGGGCGGCATCTCCAGCACGGCGTCCTCGGTCAGCAGCCCCAGCAGAGCGGCGACGTCGGCGTTCTCGAAGGCCGCGACATAGCGGTCCAGCAGTTCCCGCTGGTCGGCGCCGGTGACCTCGGTCGTGTCGTCTTCAGACGGCGCCACCTGGCCGAGCCGGGCTCGAGCGCGTTGCAGGATGCTCTTGACCGCGGCGACGGATATGCCGAGCAGATCGGCGACCTCGGTCGCGCGCAGTGCCAGTACGTCGCGCAGGATGAGGACGGCGCGCTGGCGCGGGGGCAGATACTGCAGGGCGGCGACCAATGCCAGCCGCAGGCTTGCCCGCGCCGCGACGATCGTGGCGGGATCGCCCCGGACCAGATGGTCGGGAAAGGGCTCGAGCCAGGTGACTTCCGGCGGCGGCGCCAGAGGGCCTTCCGGATCATCGGTAGGACCTCCGAGACCCGAGGGGAGCGGCCGGCGCTTGCGATTCTCGAGGGCGGTGAGGCAGACGTTGGTGGCGATCCGGTAAAGCCAGGTGCGCAGTGACGACCTGCCTTCGAACGCCTCATAGGAGCGCCACGCACGAATGTACGTCTCCTGCACGAGGTCTTCGGCATCGTGGACCGAGCCAAGCATGCGGTAGCAGTAGGCGAGCAGTTCCGGCCGGTAGGGAGAAGTCAGCCGCGCGAAGACACCGTTGTCCGGCGGCGCCGTCTCCCCGGCCGATCGACCGGCCTTGACGCGGGTGTCGGCCATCTGCGTCACCGTCCGGCGCCGGGCCGGGCGGCCAACTCGACGACCTGCACGTAGTTCCCGACCGGATCCTCCACCGTTGCGATGAGGCCCGGGCCGAAGTCCTCCACGGGCCGGATCCACCGCGTCACGCCCAGCGCGATCAGGTGGGCGACGACCGCCTTGATGTCCTCGACATAGAAGTTGATCAGAATCCTGCCGGGCTCCCGCGTGCTCGGCTGGAGATCGTCACGGCGGTCGAAAACCAACCGGCTGCCGCCGACCATCAGGACGGTGCCGGGGCCGGCCGACGGAACGAACGCCGCGCGGTACCAGGCGCTGAGCCGTTCCGGATCGTCGCTGCCGAGCACGAGGCCGCCCAGCCGGATCCCTGTCGACTCTGGCATGATCGCTCCTTCTCGGTCGTCATCGGAGTTGCGTCCATCTATCGACTCGGCGACCCGCCGAAAGGAATCGATCGGGACAGCGGCCGGATCGTCGGACGAAGTCGGAGGGACGCGAGCGGCGGGCCGCGCAAGGTCATCTCCCTGCGCCGAGGAGCGCCGCCGGCCAGCGTACGGCGGCGGATGCTACCGCCACGGCGACGATCGCTGACAGCCCCATGAGCAGGCCCACGGAGCCGTAGACCGCAGGGAGCACGGCCCGGTCGTCGGGGGCGGGCTGCCGAGGACATTCCCCGCACCTCATCAGCGCGACAAGAAGGTGGCGCGTCAACCGAACTCCTGCCCGATCGCGGTGCCAGCTGGCAAGGGCGAGCCGGGCCACGGGCACGAGGGGCCTCCTGTCAGCAGGGAAAGGTCAGCGTGGGTAGGCGCCACCGTCCAGGCTCAGCACCTGGTTGGTGAGATAGCCATTGCGCAGGACGGCCAGCGCGAGGTCGGCGACCTCCTCGGGGCGACCGAACCGGCCGGTGGGAAGTGCGTGGGGATCGGCTTCGGGGGGCAGCATGCCGGTGTCGGTGATCAGTGCGGGTGCCACGGCGTTGACCGTCACCCCGCGCGAGGCGACCCGGCCGGCCAGGAAATGGGTCAGGCCGTGCAGCCCCGCCTTGGAGGCGGCGTAGTCCGCGCCGACGATGCCGCCGGTGAAGCCGGCGACCGAGGACATGAACAGCACCCGGCCGAAGCCGCGCTGTGCCATGCCGGGCAGCGCGTGCTGGGCCAGCAGGAAGGGAGCCCGCAGGTTCACCGCGAGCGTCCGGTCCCACGCCTCGGCGTCGAGCATGGTGAAGTCCTGCTGGACCGCGTGGCCCGCGTTGGGAATCAGGATGTCGACAGGGCCCAGGAGCGCCTCAGCGGCCTCGCGCAGCAGCCGAGCCGGGACGCGAGGATCGGCGAGGTCACCGCCGAGCGCGACCGCGTCGATCCCCGCCTCCTTCGCCTCGGCCACCAGATGGCGGGCCGCATCGGGCCGTGAGCCGTACGCGAAGGCGGTCCTCACACCGGCGGCGATGAGGCGGCGGCCCAGCGCGCGGCCGATGCCGCCCGATGCTCCGGTGAGCAGGGCCACCTTGCCGGACAGGTCGTGGTCGGTCATTTATCGCCCTTTCACGTGCGTCAGCTCCACGGCGTCGGCGAGTACCGCATCGCCGTGACGCGCATGCCCGGTCCGGCCGGGCTCGTGGGACGAGGCGGCCGGGCCGGTCGTCCGCGGAGGTGGAGGCCGAGCGGGCTCGATGATCACGTACCGGAGGCACGCCCCGCCACCTGACCCGCCGTCCGGACCCCTTACGCCGCCCGAGCCAGAGTGAAGCCGATGCCCGTGCCCAGGCCGGAGCCGAAGGCCAGGTGCACGAGCAGTTCCACCGCCGGCTCCAGGTAGCGGGCGTTGGCCAGCGGCCCCGCGTCCACCGGGTCGAACCCGAGCTGCGCCCCCAGGTCGAGGACGGTCTTCTTGGCGGCGTCGTCGTCGCTGGCCACGGGCAGGAGTTGCGTCCTGCCGCCGAGGTCGGGAGTGGCCATGTTGGCGGCGAAGACGGTGTTGAAGGCCTTGACCACCCTGGCCCCGGGCAGCGCTTCGGCGACCTGCTCGCCCGCCGAGGTGGTGTGCCCGATGGTGAGGGACATGAAGTCGGGCGACTGGGGGTTGGTGACGTCAATGACGATCTTGCCGTCCAGTGCCCGCTTCACCTCCTCATCGAGCCGGGCGACCACGGGGAAACGCACGGCGAGTACGACCACGTCGGCCGCGCTCACCTGCGCGGCGACCTGTTCGGTCGGCGTGGCCGAGCCCGCGGTTGCCACCTGGTGGCCCGCCTCGGCGAACCGCGGCGCGAGGGCCGACCCGACGTTGCCGTTGCCGATGACACTGATCTTCACAGTCGTACACCCTCTCAGATTGCGTCGAATTCGACGTAAATTGAGCGTAGCGTTGCGTCGAATTCGACGCAAGCCCTGTAGGCTGGGCCCATGACGGAACCCCGCTGGCTGGACCCGACCGAGATGCGCGCCTGGACGGGCTTCCTGGAGACCGCCGACCGGATTCAGCGCCTCGTCGAGCTGCAGTTGCGCGAGGCCGGCGACCTCACCATGGTCCAGTACGAGATCCTGCATTGGGCCGGCGAGCGCGCCGGGTCCCGGCTGTGCATCACCGAGCTAGCCGAACTCATGATCGGCTCGCGTAGCGGCCTGTCCTATCAGGTCGCCCAGATGGAGAAGGCAGGGCTGTTGCGGCGGGAGCCCGACCCCGAGGACGAGCGCCGAGCGCTGGTCGCCCTCACCGACAAAGGCCGCAGACTGCTCGAGACGACCGCCCCCGGACACGTGGCCACGGTGCGCGCCGGGCTGATCGACGTCCTCGACGAAGAGCAGGTGGCCCAACTCGCCGACATCATGGACGTCGCCAGGAACCACCTTCGCGCCGTCCTGCCACCGGCATCACCGCGCAAGCGCAAGTCTCGCTGACATGCCACCGCGAACCCGGTGACGCCAGTCAGCGACGATGTCGCTCTAAGAGGTCGTAACAGAATCAGCTGCCGGCCTGGGACGGGGCCGCGAACGGCTGGCGCGCTCTGCGCAACCCCTACGAGACGGCCGTCGTGCTGGCCGAGGGCGCGGTCGCCGCGCTCGCGTCCAACAACTGTCCGGGAGCCCGGTCCCGGCTGCGGGAGGCCCGTGCCCTCGCGGCCGGGCTGGGCGCCGCGCCACTGCTGGCCCGCATCGACGACCTGGCGTCCCGGGGCCGCCTCGGCAACGTCGCGGACGCCCGGGCGGGCAACGGCCATGGTCTGACCCGCCGGGAGCTGGACGTGCTGAGAGTGAGCGCGAGCGGCCGGTCCAACCCGCAGATCGCCGCGGAGCCGTTCATCTCCGCCAACACCGTGGCCACCCATGTGGCGTGCATCCTCACCAAGCTCGCCGTGGCCACCCGAACGGAGGCCGCCACCCGCACCCGCGAGTACGGCCTCCTCGACCGCTTAGCCCCGCCCGGGCCGAGGGCGGGGCGAGCGCCACGACCAAGCAGGCAGGTGTGAGCAGCCGGAACCAGACCACGCGCGGACCATCCTCGCCAGCGCGGGGCCGACGACGATGCCCGGATGACGATGACGGTGATCGCGAGACCATCCCGGCACGGGGTCCTGCACGAGGGCCGCTACGGACCCGCCTACAAGCGGCTGCAAGAGGCCGCCGCGCTCTACACCGACCTCGAGAACCCCAGGCAGCTCGCCACGTGCGCGGACATGTTGCAGGTCGTGATGTCCCACCTAGGTCTGCAGGGAGACGCCTTGGCCATCGCGGAGCTGACCGTCAGGGCCCGGCGGCGGCGGTCGGACCGGGCGCCCGAGGCGCGCGCGGAGCTGGCGCGCTCGCTGCCGAACCTCGGCAACCAGCCCGCCCACCAGGGAAGGAACGTCAAGGCACTGACCAATTCCCGGGAGGCCCCTACTATTGCGTCATGTCGCTCGCAGTACGCTGGATTCGACTGCTGATGGTGGTCTCGGCAGTCGTCTTTGCCGGTACGGCCTTCGCAATCCGTGCCATGATGGACGGGCCCATCGAACAGTATTCAGGCGCCGCCTTGTCCGCAGCCATCGTCTACACGATAGTGATCTGCATCCGGCCGCCGATTTCACCATTGTCTGCGGGCAGCGCCACGATCGCATACTGCTGGTTCATCGAGTTCGCACAGCTCACTCCCCTACCTGCGGCACTCTCCCAACGCAGCTGGTTCGCGCGGCAGTTGCTGGGCGCCCAGTTCGACCTCATTGATGTCGCCTGGTACCCCGTCGGCGTCATCCCATTGATCGCCGCGCATTGGCTGCTCCGGGCCCGCACACGTTCCCGAACCGACTCGGCACCCGCCCTCACTTCATGATCTCGAACAGTCGCGCCCAGCCACCTGACCCCCTGGATGCGAACCACCGACACTCCCGGCGGTACGCCATCTCGCCCAACTCGCGGCGCGCTGGGAAATCACGTGAGCCTGTGCGCCCAAGAAGACCACCGATGTGGAGGCCCGCATCAACGGACGCGGCCCACCGCTGGAAGCGGGCGAAGACGTCCGGCAGGTCCAGCCCGCCCCAGCTCGATCAGGGAGTCGGCGACCAGGCATTTCACCCCGCGGCTCGCGCGGACGCGATCTCCGCAGTGCACCGCCGGCGGCTCAGAAGCACGCTGCTTGTGTGACTTCACCAGTCTCGACCCCGCCGGAGCCGACTCCTACAAGGTCGTCTACGAACAGGGGCGGCCTCTGGCGTCTGGCCACGCGCCGGTCCGACCGTGATGCAGAGCTCATCGCGGTGGGTGTGCGACGTGCCGAGGCTGCAGGCGGTGCGACCGGCGACGCTTCAACCGGCGGTCCGGCTAGCGGTTCGGGCGGCGGCCGTGCTGGTCGGATCGGCAGTCGTGCGGCTGGTCGGTCAGGAGCTGGTCGACTTCGATCAGCAGAGGGCCGTGGATCAGCCAGGTATCGGCCGGGTGGGTGGCGTGATGAGGTTGGTCGTGCAGGTACTGGTTCCGGTCGCGGGCGACCTGCAGGATCTGCGGTGGTTCGGGCAGGCCCGGACCGACGTGGCGGCCGCGTGGTACTGAATCATCACCCCCTGGAGAGACCATCGCTGTCAGCTGGCCCAGCCCCTTACCGAGCAATGCTCAAGACCTGTGGATCGGTCCCGGGAGGGCACGCGGAGGGCGTACCTTCCCGATGATCTGTGATGGTCTCCGAGTAGGCCCGCGTTCGCAGCGTGGGCCGGGAAGGCACGCCCGTGCTGAGCGTAGTGAACGCCGACGGCAGTACCTAGTCCGGCTCCCTGATCGATGAGATCGTTCGCGAGGACGCCCGCCGGATGCTGGCCGCCGCGCTGGAGGCCGAAGTCAACCAGTACATAGCCGAGTTGACCGCTGAGCGGGACGAGCACGGGCACCGCCTGGTCGTCCGCAACGGCCACCATCGGCCCCGTACCGTGGTCACCGCGGCGGGTCCGGTCGAGGTCACCGTGCCCCGGGTGAACGACCGCCGCGTCGACGAGGCCACTGGCGAGCGCAAGCAGTTCTCCTCGAAGATCCTGGCTCCGTGGTGCCGCAAGTCGCCGAAGATCTCCGAGGTCCTGCCGCTGCTCTACCTGCACGGACTCTCCTCCGGCGACTTCGTGCCCGCGCTGGAGCAGTTCCTGGGCGGCGCGGCCGGCCTGTCGTCGGCAACGGTGACCCGGCCGACGAAGCAGTGGCAAGACGACCACACTGCCTTCCAGCAGCGCGACCTCGCGGAGGGCCTGCAGGAGTCGACCGAGTCGTGGGCCGACCTGCTGCGCGACTGCCGCCGCCACGGTATGCGCGACCCCGAACTCGTCATCGGCGACGGTGCGATGGGCCTGTGGAAGGCCCTGGCCGAGGTGTTTCCTGCTGCCCGCCAGCAGAGGTGCTGGGTTCACAAGGCCCGGAATGTCGCGAACTGTCTTCCGAAGTCCGCACAGCCGGGCGCGACGAAGGCGATGCAGGAGATCTACAACGCCGAGGACCGTGCGCATGCCGAGAAGGCCATCGAAGCTTTCATGAAGACCTACGGGGTGAAGTGGCCCAAGGCCGTGGCGAAGATCACCGAGGACCGGGAGGAGCTGCTGGCCTTCTACGACTTCCCGGCAGAGCACTGGACCCACCTGCGAACCACGAATCCGATCGAGTCCACGTTCTCCACGGTCAAGCTGCGGACCAAGGTCACTCGTGGGGCCCGGCAGTCCGGCCGCGGCCCTGGCGATGGTGTTCAAGCTGGTCGAGTCCGCCCAGGAACGCTGGCGCGCGATCACCGGAGCCTCCCTCGTCCCCCTGGTCCGCTCCCGGGCCAGGTTCAAGAACGGCGTCCTGGTCGAGCGCGAGGAGTCCGGCGGGGCGGCATGACGGGCCCTGCCCCAGCAGTCGGTCGATCAACGCGGCACTGCAGACCGGCCGGGGCAACACCGCGGCGGGAGGGAGGGGGCGGCGTTGTCAGCGGCCGCTCGCTGGGGCGAAGGGTCCGTCCAGGGCTGCCCATTGCAGGAGCAGGATGGTCTTGCCGTCGGTGATGCGTCCGTCGCGGGTCATGGAGAGGGCATCGGGGAAGGGCAGTTCGAGGACCTCGATGTCCTCGCCGTCCTCCTCCAGTCCGCCGCCGGTACCGGTCCGGTCGGCCGGGGTGTAGGGGGCGGCGAAAAAGTGGAGGCGCTCGGTGACGGATCCGGGGCTCATGTAGGCGTCGAGGATGTGGGTGAGCGGGCCGAGGGTGACGCCGAGTTCTTCGACGCTCTCGCGTCGGATGGCGGCGGGCGGGTCGTCCGCGTCGAGCAGCCCTGCGGCGGCTTCGATGAGCATGCCGTCGGGGTGGTCGTTGACGTAGGCCGGGTAGCGGAACTGGCGGGTGAGGAGGACGCAACCGCGTCTGGTGTCGTAGGGCAGGACGACGGCGCCGTCGCCGCGGTCGTAGGTCTCGCGCTGCTGGGTTTCCCAGCGTCCGTCGCGGCGGCGGTAGTCGAAGGTGGTGTGTCGCAGGACGTGCCAGCCCTGGGAGGTGAGCTCGACGTCGCGGATCACGACGTCGGGGTTGCGGTCCAGGCCGCGTCCGGCCTGGTCGAGGCCGGTGCGGCCGCGGTGGTCAGGGGCGTTGATGCCGGGGCGGCTTGTCACGCGATCTCCTGCGGGGGCGGCGGGGATCTCGGCCGCGTCGTGGTAGACGGGCAGGCCGTGGCGGCGGGCGGTGGCGACGTCCTGGTCGGCTCCCTCGGAGTCGCCGGGCAGGCGCAGCACGGCGTCACAGCGGGCGAGCAGGCGGTCGGCGGTCGGGTAGAGCACCTGGTCGGCGAGGGGGTCGGTGGGGCCCGCGCCGGCGGAGCGCAGGACGGGCAGGGCGATCCATTCCCCGATCACGGGGAGGTGGCCGGCGGCGAAGATGGGCCAGGCGGCGGCTTCGAGGCGGGCGAGGTTGGCGGCCATGGCCTGCGGGTCGCCGTCGGCACCGGAGCGGTAGGGGCCGGCGATCAGGATGAGCATGGGCTTGTCGGTCACGGGCGCTACCATACATGCAGAAACGTGCAAGAACAGGAGAGAATGCGGATGCTGGCTGCTGAACGGCGCGACCACCTGCTGGGTCTGCTCGCTCGCGAGGGCAAGATCGTCGCCAAGGACGTCGCCGCCGAACTGGGGATCTCCGAGGACAGCGTGCGGCGCGACCTGCGCGACCTCGCGACCGAGGGATTGTGCCAGCGGGTCTACGGCGGCGCACTGCCTGTCTCGCCCGCGGTCGTGGACTATGCCGCCCGGCAGACCGTGGCCCCGGACGGCAAGCGGAAGGTCGCTTCGGCGGCCGCCGGGCTGGTGCGGCCGGGCGGCGCACTGATCCTCGACGGCGGCACCACCGCCCTCGCCGTCGCCCACGCGCTCCCGCAGGATCTTGCCTGCACCGTGATCACCCACAGCCCCACGATCGCCGCGGCCCTGCTCGACCATCCGCAGGCGGAGCTCTACCTGCTCGGCGGCCGCATCTTCAAGCACTCGGCGGTCGCCTGCGGCGCAGCCGCGGTCGAGGCAGCGCAGAACGTCTCCGCCGACCTTTGCCTGCTCGGCGTCACCGGCGTGCACCCCGAAGCGGGACTAACCACCGCAGACGCCGAGGAGGCGGCGATGAAGCGCGCCCTGGCCGCACGGGCCGCGGACACCTACATCCTCGCCTCCTCCGAGAAAATCGGCACGGCTTCACGGTTCCGCGTCCTGCCCTGGGAGACGGTCAGCGGACTGATCACCGACACCGACCCCCACGACGCGGTCGTCGAACAGCTCAAGGCGCTCGGCCTGGAAGTCCTGGTAGCCACCTGACAGCCGCTAGCCGAACACCGGATCGCCGACCGGTTGGCACATGTCCAGAGCACCAACCCGCCACCACCATGGTTTAGCCATCCACAGGAATTGACAATTGCTCCCCCTTACCCGCACGCACCCAGTTATGGCGGCCCATGACGGGGAAGTGCGATCCACAACCGTTAACGGTCTGAACCGCCGATCACCCGCTCTCGGTCGGCTTCTGGCAGGCACGATCGACACCTTGGCCGAGCGGGAAGTTTGGTCCGCCTCGTTGTATCTCGCCGGCGCTGCGCCAGCGCCTCACTGGGCGATTCATCCCGTGGGCTCTGTTTGGTTTCGTGTCAGGTGCCTCAGGTGGGGGGATTCGCCGGTGAGGCGCTCATGAGGTCGATCATTGCGAGGTGGATCACCGGGGTGGAACTGGCTGGGGATGTCGTAGTCACGGGCAAGGCGGCGGTGGAGCATGAGCCCGCCGAGGGTGCGTTCGACCACCCAACGGCGTGGTACGGGGTGAAAGCTCGAACGCATGGTGGACGTTGGACGATCTGTATGTCGATGCCGAACGGGCAGTCGTCTGTTGAAAAAGGCCAGCGCACCTTCCTGTACCGCGTCTGGGTAACCCCAGGCGAAGTAGCCATAGGATCGTGCAGCTCGACGTCAGGCAAACCGTGGGCCGCCGTCGTCCGCCGATGGGATGCGTCCGAGGAGGCGGCAGGCGGCCCAGACCGTGACGCCGGTCGCGGTCAGGACGGGGACTCTTCCGGCCGCGGCCAGGCACGAGGTAAGCGGACCGGTGTGCAACGCCGTCTCGGGGAGCAGGACGGCCTGGGCGTCGGGGTGAGCGGCGGCGCGCACCAGACTGATGATCCGATCGGGCGTCCAGGCCGCCAGGTCGCGGTCGGACGGCGCGTCGGCGTCCGCCCGGTGGACGGCCTGGGTGCCGCCTTCGCGGACGCGGTCGGCGAAGTGCTCGGCACGGGAACGAGACGTCGCTGCGGCTCATCCAGTGCATCGACCTGCGCTGCGCGTCCCCCGGACAACCACCGTGGCGCGTTTCCCGCAGCCACCCCTGCGGACCCTCGACCGGCCGCTCCCCATCATCAGCGACGCCGGCGGCCGCCGCTGATCGCCTCTGGAGGCCATACGAACGGGCCGCAGCAACTGCCGTCGACGACGAAGTACCAGATGTGGTGGCTCAGCCCGGCCGCTCCGCGCTCCACCGGGAAACCCCGACCTAATGGAGAAGACGCGCCCCGTCGTCACAACAGGCCTCGGCGAAGCGCAGCATCTCGGCGTCACCATCGAACCCGCCGGTGGCTCCTCCCAGCCGAGCAGCGTCTGACCACCGCCGAGCATCGCCACGCCTGGGCCGCGAAGGCACGCGACCTCACCTCCCGCTACGGTGAAGACCACACGCGCACCACGAGGGGACGGCCTGCCCCACTCTCCAGAACCAGCCCCAAGAACAGGGCTGGACCAGACTGGTGAGCCAAAGCTGAGACGTCATGGTCCCAAGTGCGGATCGGGCAGGTCCTGCACCACCGGGTCCCATCGATCCGCGCGCCCGGCACTGCCGTTCCGGAGACGCTCAGCGCTAGTGCTGATCAAGACGACGAGGGGCGGCCGGTGCCCCCACCGAGCCATCGGTGAAGTGGGGCCAGGGACGGACGAGTAGGTGTCTTGGCGCGGTGGCGGGCGCGCCGGGCACGGGTGGGAGCTTGGGCGGCCGGTTCCTGAGTGGTGTCGGTCCGCTCGTTCACCGTCACGCTCGTCGAACGGGACCGGGCGATGATCTCAAGCGCATCGGCCACACGTGTGGCATCAATGGGCCGGGTGTCGGGCTGCTTGGCCAGCAGGCGCAGTATCGCCTCCTCCAACTCGGTTGATATTCGGGGTTGCAGCCGACTGGGTGGGGTCGGGGATTCGCGCAGGTGTCGGTGGAATAGCGCGGTGGAGGTGTCGGCCTCGAAAGGTCGCTCTCCGGTGGACAGTTCATACAGCACGCATCCCAGTGCATAAAGGTCGCTGGCTCGGCTTGGCGGGTGCCCCAGAGCGAGTTCAGGAGCCAGGTAACCGGCGGTGCCCAGCACTACCCGAGCGGGTTGGCCGGAGGTGGCGAGGCCCAGACGACGGGCAATGCCGAAATCGGTGAGCTTGAGAACGCCGTCATCGGTCAGCAGCAGGTTGGCCGGCTTGACGTCGCCGTGCACGACACCGGCCGTGTGGGCGGCGGCCAACGCTCGGGCTGCCTGCGCACCCAGGTCTGCGACCTGCGAGGGCGCCAACGGACCTTGCCCGTCCAAGACCGCGGACAGGTTACGGCCGGAGACCAGCTCCATGATCAGGAAAACGCGTTCGCCGTCGGCGGCCACGTCATAGATCTGCACCACGTTGGGATGCACCAGCCGGGCGGCGTAACGGGCCTCCCGCAAGATCCGTTCACCGGTCGTGCCTGCCACATCGTCGCGGGGCGTGCCCTGGTGCGAGCCGGTGAATGGAATGCGATCCAGCAACTTCACCGCGACCAGGCGGTCCAGCGACACATCCTTGGCGCACCACACCTCGGCCATGCCGCCCCGCCCGACCGGCTCGATCAACTGATACCGGCCGGCCAGCAGCACCGAGCCCTCTGCCGCGCGTCCGTGTCGTCCCATCACTCCAGACCTCAGCGCCCCATGCGACGGCCTACCCAAGCGGGCCCACCACGCCTTCCCGTCTGCGCACCTCCACTTGATAGAGCGCCCGGAACGACCGCTCTGTCACACCAAGACCGTTTCCCTCTGCCCGCTACCCGTCACGGGCTGGATGATCGCCCAGCGCGGGTGCGGGCCACCGTGACCGAGTGGATGAATCGAAGCTGTGGGGCCCCACCCCCGTTCGGGGGCGACGGGGGTGGGGCGGTGCCACAGGCCACCGCAGTCCGCTGGGCCGCCTGAAGCAAGGCCACGACGGGGTTTCATGGCCTTCACCTACACCAGCGCCACAACCCCCTACGAACGTCACCCCAGCACTCGAGACGGACCTATCAAGGGCCGCAGGTACCGCCTGCTCGCCTCGCCTGCCGCAGTGTCGACGGCGCGTCCTGATACACCCGGCCGACCATCAACAGAGCGACTCCACCTCACCGGACCGCTCTCACGCCGGGGCCTTAATTAGGCACGGTCGGCAGGTCACTGCCAGCAGCGTCACCAGAAGTAAAATCCAGTAATCCCGAACCGTGAAACCTGCGACCGCCGATCGTGAAACCGCCCCCATGAATGCCAGCGCCAAACCCTGAACATTCCTGACCAACCACGCCCGCGTCCTGGCTGCCGTCGCCGACGCCCCCGACAGGCGAATCCGCGACACCGCCGAACGCATCCGAATCACTGAACGCACCGGTCAGCGCAACCCGAGCGCACCGGAGACCGACGGTTACCTCACCCGCACTCGTACCGGCCGCCGTACCCGCTACATCGTCCACCCCGCACGGCCACTCGACGAGCTACCCGTCCCGGCGAACGCGACGTGCTCGGACTGTGGGCAGGGGTCGGCGGTGAGGGCACCAAGCACTGGATGACCGTGCTGGCCGAACTCCGCAATCGCAGCGTGCAGGACGTGTGCATCGCCTGCTGCGACATCCTCAGGGGCCTGCCGGAAGCCAGGCCACCGGCCCGGCGCGGGCACTTCCCCACCGAGCAGGTCGCCCTCAAGGTGTTCTACCTCGTCATCCGCTGAAAGGCAGGCCCGACGTGACCGGCAAAACGCCCGGGTAGAAGGCAGCATTAACCGCACTATCGCTGCACTACGGTGACCGCATCACCCCCGAAGTGAAAACCGATCACCGCCTCACCCACAAACTTTCTTCAGACAGTCCCTGCCCCAGCCGCCGGGCGACCTCAGTTCAGAAATGCCAGAGTTGAGCAACAGGGACGGAGTCGGTTCGAGGCGACGGTGACGGTGACGGTGCCGTGGAAGGCGGAGGCGCGCTTGTCTCACCTCGTGGCGGCGTCCAGAAGCCTTAACGCGTTGACCATCCTCACCACTTCGTTCCGCAGTATGTAGATCGTCTCGTGGACGTCAGTCCCAACCCGCCCTCGTGGCAGATCGGCTGTACCGTCAGCCGCGCGACGCCGAAGGCAACCGACGGAAGGGCTCAGGTTGTGGATCAGGGCATAGCGGCGCTGTGGGCTTCATCGCTGGCGGTGCTGGGCACGCTGGGCGGGACTCTGGGCGGCGCCTGGGTGCAGCGGAAGGCGGTGGTGCTGCAAGTGCGCGAGGAAGCCGGGGCGCAGGGCCGGGCGAGGCGGTGGGAGGAACGGCGTGCGGCGTACGCGCGGGTGCTGGACCGCTGCGATGACGCGCACGCGGCCTTCGCGCAGGTGTGGGAGCTGCGCCAGGAAGCGGCAGGCGGCGCGCCCCTGGCCGCAGGGCCCGGCCCTGTCCGCGATGCCGCGCAGGAGGCACAGCGGACACTCGCGGAGCTGCGGCGGGCCGTGGCACATGTGCTGCCCCTCGGCCCGCAGGTGGTCTCGCGACGGGCGGAGGCGCTGAGCAAGAGACAGCAGCAGCGGGTGGAGCTGGTGCTCGGCCCCGCTGGCGGGCTCGAAGAGCTGCGCGCTGAGCTGGCGAGCCTTGAGGAGCAGCACCACGTGGCCTACGGGGCGTTCACCACTGCCGCCCAGAGCGTGCTGGCGCCAGACGAGGACGGCTAATACCCGTCCCCGACCGCCGAGGGGCTGAGGTCCGCGCCGGGGCAGCGGCGCGGAGTAAGGCGCCTCCACGAATCACCCGCCGCGGCCCATCGACCGTCTCAACACGCAGCGATCTTGGTTCCAATGCGAACCAAGGCGGCGCCGTGTCTGTTGAGAATCGTGTCGGGCGCGCCCTGCCGGCCGCGCAGCCGGGCGTACCCGCCGTCTTCCACCGGCCTGGTTGGGGATGGTCAGCGCCGATCGACGAGAGCCCGCCGACGGGGCGTGGCGCTTCGGCGTCTCAGCCGGCTTCGGCATCCGTGCTTGCCGATGGACCGGCCAGGACGCGTGCCAGCAGGTCACGGAGGTGCCGCTGGTCGGAGCCGGGGAGTTCGAAGAAGGTCCGGGCCAGCGCGTGGGCGCTGGAGCGCAACTCCCGGCGTTTGCGCTTGCCGGCTTCGGTGAGCACCACGTGCTTGACCCGGCGGTCGCCCGGAGCGGGCCGGCGGGTCACCATGCCGCGGCGCTCCAGGCCGTCGACGATGCCGGTGACGTTGGACGGCTCGCATGACAGCCAGTCGGCCAGCTGGCGCATCGGGGCGGGGCCGGACAGGTTGGTCAGGACGAGCGCCTGGGCCGGGGGGAGGCCGAGCTCCGCTGCGGCGGCGTTGAACTGGGCGCGCAGCCGCCCGGTGACCTCGAAGACCAGTCCGCTCAGCTCAGCCACGACCGCATCGGCGTCGGTGCCGGCACCGGTTTCGGCGTCGGCGTCGGCATTGGGGCGCATGCGACCAGCATAGCCGCCGCTTAAGCAACTGGACTGTTTAGCTCCTGAAGTAAGTGCTACGCTCCACGAACACGAAACTTAAGGAACTGAACTATGAGGAACCTGAAGGAGATGTCGCGATGACACAGGCGAGCACGGGTCGACGCGCCGGCCCCAGGAGTCCAGGACCTGCACGGGCACTCGCCGCGGCGAGTGCGGTCGCGCCCGCGCCGGCGATCTGGGCGGCCGCTGCTCTGATCCTGCTCGCGGTGTCGTTCCTGCCCATCACCGGCGTGCAGGCCCCCGGCACCAGCAATGCGGTGCTCGCACTCACCCACTTCGCGGTCGCAGCCGTTCTGATCCCCGTCTTCTGGCGGACAGCCACAACCCGGGCCGCCGACAGTGGGAGCGGGCGATGACAGCGCAGGAGAACGAGATCTCTGACAGCCCCACACCCTGGGTCGCCGATCACATCCGCGCCTACCTCGAAACCGGCGGCGTCCAGGGCCACCTCTACCAGGGCTGGCCAACGCTGCTGCTCACCACCCGCGGCCGCAGGTCCGGCAAACTCCGCCGCACCGCGCTGATCTATGGCCGCGACCAGGACCGCTACCTGCTGGTCGCCTCCAACGGCGGCGCGGAACGCCACCCGGCCTGGTACCTCAACCTGACTGAAACCCCGACGGTGTCGCTGCAGGTCGGCCCGGACCGCTTCACCGCGACCGCCCGCACCACCACCGCCGAGGAGAAGCCCCGGCTGTGGCAGATCATGACCGAACTGTTCCCCCAATACGCCAAGTACCAAGAGGAATCACCACGCGAACTGCCCCTGGTGATCCTCACCCCACAAGCCCCGCCCGGGTAACCGGACCGGACCGAGCCACCCGCAGCATCCCCGGAGAACCCCGACATGACCGCCGCCGCCCCCGGCGAGCGCACGCCGTCCACACCGACGGCGCCCTTCCGTGCCGAACTCCGGCACCCCATCGATCCCGCACCGAACCCAGACGGAAACGGATAGAGGAACAATGAAGACGCGACCCGCCCTGAGCGACCACCAACAGGCCGTGAGCGCGCAGACGGTGGCAGCCGACTTCGCCGCGATATTGCAGCGGGCCGGCGAGACCGGCGACGCCGACCTCTACGACTCCGCCTTCGCGGCAGACGTGCTGTGGGGCAGCCCCTACGGAGCCACGGTGGCCGGCTACACCGAACTGAACGCCATCCACCGACGGCTCATGGCGGCGAACGCCGCACCAGCGTCACGGTTCGAGGTGATCACCGCACTCGCCCCCGCACCCGGCGTGGTGGTGACACACATCCGCCGGCAGGCAGCCGACGCCGGCGGATTCTCCGAGATGGCACTGTACGTCCTGGTCGAACGCGCCGGGCGATGGTGGCTCGCAGCGGCACAGAACACCCCCATCGGCGAATCACCGCTGCACAACTAAAGACGAGGCAGGCCGCCGGCTCGCGACGATCCTTCCCGGGCACGTAGGCCGCACCCGCTCCCCGGTCCGACGCACGGGCTCCCGACGGCCGGGGAGGGCGCCGGGGGCTCTGCATCAGCCAGCACCAGAGCCCGGTGGTCGGGCTACTTCCCTGCCTTGGGGAACCCTCCCGGCCTGGGACGATCGCCCCTCTTGCACCCTTACCCCGCAAAGCGTGCAGGCCCAGACTTCTCCGCTCGAGGGGAGGGTTCGGGCCTGCACGGTGTGATGGTTCGTCACGGCGCGCTCGGCGCGGCCGCCGCGACGGTTCAGCCTGGTCATGCCGAGGCGGGCTGTGTGTGAGCAGACGGTGCCGCAGGCCCGGGACCGCATGGCAATGGGCGTTATCGCCTACTCGGCCGGGCTCTCCCGGAGTGCGTTCGAGGGGCCGGCAGCGCTGCCACCAGGCGCTTGTTTGGCCCTGCCCGGTCCGGGCATCGCCACCCGCGCGGCCCGCCCCCGCACCGAGCGTTTCCCCGGTCGCCGGCGGGGCGGCCGGGCCGCGACCGGGAACCGGTCCTCCCGGGGTCCGCTGGCGTGCGGTCGGATCCCGGGAGGGCGCTCACATATACCGGCGCCGCCCCCCTCCGGCGCCGGGGCTCGGGGACGAGCGGCCTCGTCCCCGAGCTCCACCGAGCCCCAGACAGCGCGCGAGAGAGAAGGCGCTGGACTCGCGCGCCTGACCGCCGCGCTCGCCGCCTTGCCGGACCCCCGGCAGTCGGTGACCGGGGTGGGATCGGGTCCACCGGCGGGCGTGAGGCGCTGGGATGACACGCGTTCCACCCGATCCACACGCGCCGCGATCTACAGGAAGCGCTGGCCGCCCTGTACGGGGCGTACGAGGGCGGAACACCTCCTGCGGAAGGCCGAGAGCCTGGGCCTCGGCCGTGGAGTCGAACTCGACCCGGTGCCCGCTCACCGGCCGCGCGCGGCGCGCGGGGCGCCCTTCATTGTCGCTGGCAAGTAGGCCGGGGCCGGGCGGCTGCCCGGCCCCGGGGTGGGTCAACTGCGGCCGAGCATCTCAGCGGTGAGGATGTTGCCGCCGAGCCCCCAGCCGCCGTCGGGGACCTCGTCGACGAGGACCAGGGTGGTCGCCCTGGCACGCTCGCCGTACACGTCGGCGTAGGCGTCGGTGACGGCGTCGATGAGCTTCTTCTTGGACTCGGGGGTCAGGGTGTCGGCGGGGACCTTGAGGTTGGCGAACGGCATGACGATTCCTTTCGTTGGGTGATTCAGAGGGAGGCGGTCGAGGACAGCAGGTCCTCGATGCCTACGCGTTGGTAGAACTCGGCGCGGATCCGGTCGGCGACGATGGAGACCACCTCGCTGCCGTCCTTGCTGGGATCGACGTGGCTGCGGAACGGCCGCCGGCCCGCTGGGAGACCGACGATGCGGACGATCTCGTCGGCGACGGACTCCGCCTTGGCGTCCAGTGGGATCAGGCGGTTCAGCCGGTCGGTCAGGCCGGCGCGGAGCTCGCCGTAAGGCTCCTCGTAGGCCTTGTCGCGGGCCGTGTCCGATGGGCCGCCCGCGTTGGCGAAGTGGTTGGTGCCCGAGGTGAAGGCACCGGGGACGACGATGGAGGTCTCGATGCCGAACCGGATGAGCTCGGCGGCGTAGCTCTCCGCGAGGGCGTCCATGGCAGCCTTGGCCGCGAAGTACGGGGCGAGGAACGGCGGGTGGCCGCCTCGGGTGGAGGAGCTTCCCACCCACACCAGCAACCCGGAGCCCTGCCCGCGCAGGTGCGGCAGTGCGGCGCGGTTGACCCGCTGGGAGCCGAGGACGTTGACGTCGTAGACGGCGGCGAGGTCCTCGGCCGTGAACGCCTCGGCCGGACCCAGGACCATGTGGCCCGCGTTGTGGACGACGGCGTCGAGGCGGCCGTACCGGTCCATGACGGTGCCGACGGCCAGGTCGGCGGACTCCTGCGACTGCACGTCCAGCTCGACCGCTGACAGCGCGAGGTCCTCCTCGGCGGCGAGCCGGTGCAGGGCGGCGACGGCGGGTGCGTTGCGGTCCGCGGTCCGCCGCATGCCGGCGGCGACGGCGTGCCCGTCCCGTGCCAGGGCCACGGCCGTCAGCCGGCCGAACCCGCTGGAGGCCCCGGTGACGACGATGACCTGTCGCGCGGCGGCCATCAGATGATGCCACCGTTCGCGCGCACGACCTGCCCGTTGATCCAGTGCCCGGCAGGGCTGGCCAGGAAGGACACGACCTCGGCGATGTCCTCGGGGGTGCCGAGCCGCTCCAGCGGCGGCTGCTTGGCGAGATGCTCGATCGTCGCCTCGTCCTTGCCGTCTAGGAACAGTTCGGTGGCGGTCGGGCCGGGCGCGACGGCGTTGACGGTGATGTCGCGTCCGCGAAGCTCGCGGGCGAGCACCAGCGTCATCGCCTCGACGGCACCCTTGCTCGCGGCGTACGCCCCGTAGCTCGGGAACTGCAGGCCGACCACGGAGGTGGACAGGTTCACGATCGCGCCCCCGTCGCGGACGCGGCGGGCGGCCTCCCGGGCCATCACGAACGCGCCGCGGATGTTGGTGCGGTGCAGGGCGTCCAGCTCGTCCAGATCGAGGTCGGCGATCGGGGACAGCGCCAGCCGTCCCGCCGAGTTGACGACCACATCGACCCCGCCGAAGGACTTCTCGGCGGCGTCGAACATCTCCGCGACGGCGCCCTCGTCGGCGACGTCGGCCTGGACCGGGATCGCCCGGCCACCGGACGCCGTGATCTCCTCCACCACCCGCGCCGCGGCGGAGGCCGCCCCCTGAAAACCCACCGCGACCGCGAAGCCGCGTGCCGCCAGCGCCGCCGCGATCGCCTTGCCTATCCCGCGAGAGCCGCCACTGACGACGGCCACACGCTGATCACTCATGGAGAAACCCCCTGCCCTTATCGTCGATACGAAACATTCATATCGACGTTACGATCTCACCGTAGCACACGGTCGTAGCATTGTTAGCGGCTGGCGGTATCATCGATCGCATGGCAGAGACGGACCCGCTTCGCGCGGCGATGATCGAGGCCGCGGAGCGGCAGCTGGCGTCGTCCTCGGACCACGAGGTCGCCACCCGCGCGGTCTGCGAGGCGGTCGGGGTGAGCCAGCCCGTGCTCTACCGGCTGTTCGGTGACAAACGCGGGCTGCTGGACGCCGTCGCCGACCACGGGTACGAGCGGTACACCGCACTCAAGGCCGCCCAGGAGCAGACCGGCGACCCGGTCGCCGATCTGCACGCCGGGTGGGACGGCCACATGGCGTTCGCCCAGGAGAACCCGGCCCTCTACCAGCTGATGTTCACGCCGCGCCCGTGGTCGCACTCGACGGCGCGAGAGCGCGTGATGGACCTGCTGGTGGCCGCGCTCACACGGTGCGCGGCGGTGGGCGCGCTGAAGCTGGAGCCGCGAACCGCCGCTCAGCTGATCCTCTCGGCGAACATCGGGACCGCCCTGGACCACATCGCCCGACCCGCCCTGTTCGAGGACCCGACGCTCTCCCACCGCATGCGGGACGCCGTGTTCTCGCACGTGCTGACCACCACGACCGCTCAGAACGACGCCGACCCGCTGCACACCGCCGCCCTGCGCCTGCACGCGCAACTTCAACTCGGCGGTACCGAGGCCCTCGAACCGGTCGAAACCGCCCTCCTCCAACGGTGGCTCGAGCGCATCACACACCGTTCCTGAACATTCGCGGTCAGGGACGTCAGAGAGATCCCCGGCGCCGCGGCCAGTCAGGTGGGCATGGCGGGACCTGGAGTGACCGGCGCCTCTGCTTGGCGGACGCCGCAGTACGGATCGGGGGCGCGGGCATGGTGACCAGGGAGTCTTGGTAACGCTCTTGGGCTCAGATAATCAGTGCATCACCATAAGTTGATCTCGTGGTGATGGCGAGTCGTGTGCGAAACTACGGGCTCTCGCCAGTTCAGCAGGATGAGATCTGGCAGCGATGACGCGCGGGATCACCAAAGCCTTCCGCGTCTCCCGCCCCACTCTGTACCGGCACCTCACCGCCCACCACGAGGGCCGCGACTGCACCCTGATCGTCTGCCGCAATACCAGCAAGCTCGATGCCGGCAACTGGCGACTCGGCAAGACCGGCGCGGCGAGCAGACCCAGCTCAACACCGACCGCAAGTGGTGGCCCATTGCCCGCCACATCAAAGCCATCGTCTACGTCTCTGGCGGCCACGTCGTCCGTGTCCGCTCCGTCGACCCCGACCTCAGCAAGTGGCGCCCAGGACGATCGCGGATACTGCGACGTCCCGGTGCAGTGCCCCGCTCAGCGACCTGCGGATCGCCGAACAACTCCCCACCCCTGGGCCTGCGACCCGGTGATCCCCGCCCCCACCAACGAGGCAAGCTCCGCATCCAGCCCGAGCCCGGCTCGACCGCCGGTGCCGTTGCAGAAGCCGTTTCGACTGGGTGACGGAGGAACCACGTGAACGACGGTGCGGCGCCGCGCGGGCCGGTCCTGGGCGCCGAGCAGTTCCGCTGGCTCGGGCGAGGATCGCAGCACCCACATGAGCCGCTCCCAGGGCGGGCCGCTGTGCAGCGGCGCCCGCCCAGCCCATCCTGCCGTTAACGCCACCGCGGTCTCCAAAGCGACAACCAGCCCGGCGATCCGCCCGATGCCAGCCGACGATCTGCGGGGCACTCTTGCCGCCGCCAAGCGGAACTCTCTCCACCAGCAGCACAACCCAACCCACCAGGGTCGCCCCGGCCGCCGCCGATGCCCACCACCTCGTACCTCACCCCATCCGGGCATCGTGACCGTCGACCGAACCTCTACCAAGGCGACGACCACAACCGGACGCCCTCCAGCCCACCCCTCGACATATTCGCAATAGTCGATAACCATCTACGTTAAACAACCGAACACACCTGTCCGGTAGGTGACGAATCTCCATTTGATCAGCCTTGCAGCGTAGTCTCGTCGAGAATGTGGGAGTCATGATGGAACGGGGTAGTCGCCGATACCGCGATCACGTTATCGAAATTCGGCCGCGGGTCGAGGGATTCCGAACCACGCCGGAGGCCCCCGCCGAGCCAGCCTCTTCTGACACATCGCGAGCTCCTGTTGAATTACTGATCGATGGAGAGACCGTCGAGCACGGCACCCTCTTCGACGGAACCCTCTTCCTAGCCGAGAACGCGTATACCTGGGGCGAGGACCTAGAAGAGTTGGCGGAGAAGCTGATCGACTATCGCGAACGAGCCAGAGAAGTGCGCGGCCGCGGCGAAGAGGGGGCATGAAATGGGCGTCCGACGGAACTTCCTCTCACTCACCGGCGATCAGCGACAGCGGTTCGTGTCCGCCTTGAAGAAACTGAAAAAAGACGGCGTGATCGACCGTTTCGCCGACCTCCACAACAAGCACTTCAACATGAGCATCCACAAGAGCTCACACTTCCTCCCATGGCATCGTGAGATGTTGCGCCGGTTCGAAAATGAACTACACAGGTACGAACCAGGGATCGATCTGCCCTATTGGGACTCCAGTGTTGAACGGAGCACAACGGGGTCCTTATGGAGCCAGGACTTCATGGGACAATTCGACGCCCTGTGGGGGCTGAATCGGGCCCTGGGGGCCGGCGCGACACTGCCCTCCCCCTCCACCGTGAACAGCAACCGTGGCCGCAGCAGCTACGACGCCTTCTGGCCCGAACTGGAGTACGTGATCCACGACCCGCCGCACGTCTGGGTGGGCGGTCGGATGAACGCACCTGATTCCCCCCACGACCCGGTCTTCTACCTGCACCATGCGTGGATCGACCTCCTGTGGGCGTTATGGCAGCAGGCACATCCCAACGCGCCGTTCGTCGCCAGCGCCAACGGCACCGGGCTCAACGACCCGCTCATGGAATGGTCGGACCGCACCCCCGCCAACGTCATCGACCATCACGCCCTCGGCTACGCCTACGACGTCGAACCAGTACCGACCGGCAAACCCGTGACCGGCAATGACATGCTCAGCGACGAAGCACTCACCCCAGGGGCAGCGATCACCTCGACCAACGGCCGCTACCAGTTCCTCTACCAAGGCGACGGCAACCTGGTCTTGTACGCGCCGTGGGGGCCGCTGTGGGCGAGCAACACCGCCGGTAAGGCGGTGGGCGTCTGCCTGATGCAGGGTGACGGCAACCTGGTCATCTACGGGCCCGGCGGCCTGTACGTATGGGACAGCGCGACCGACGGCAACCCCGGCGCCCGCCTCATCGCCCAAGACGACGGCAACGTCGTCATCTTTCGCACCAACAACACACCCGCCTGGGAGACCGGCACCTGGCTGCCGGTCGGCCCCACACCCGGCGCCGACACCATGACCGCCGGACAAGTCCTCCTCCCCGGGCAGGGCATCCGCAGCACCAACGGGCGCTACCAACTGACCTACCAAGGCGACGGCAACCTCGTCCTCTACGGACCCGCCGGCGCGATGTGGGCCAGCAACACCGCCGGCAGCCGCCCCGGCGCCTGCATCATGCAAGGCGACGGCAACCTCGTCATCTACGCACCCGGCGGTCAGTACATATGGGACAGCGCCACCGACGGCAACCCCGGCGCCCGCCTCATCGCTCAAAACGACGGCAACGTCGTCATCTACCGCACCAACAACACACCCGCCTGGGACACCGGCACCTGGCAGTCGTGACTTTCCTTAAGGCCAACTAGTACGGCAATCCGAGATCGTGATCTTTCTACCGACGGGCCAAGCGGGCCGGGCGGGCGCGGCGGTGGAAGCGGGCGCGGGCGGATGGCGCGTTCGACGACACAGTGGTGCACGCCCAGGCCCGACCCCGCTGCGGGTGGCCGCTCCGGCCGTGTCGAGACCGGACACGCTGTCTTGACGAGGAGCACGACGCCGCGGTGACGCAAGCGAACACCAGCGGCCGCCACGACCCGGTGACCAGGTCCTCATGCTCGGCGACGTCGGCGCGGTCCTAGCGTCGGCGCGACTCGGCCATCGCGGCCGCGGCAGCCAGCACCGGCCGCCCGGCCTCCACCGCACGGAACTCGATCGTCTCCAGCAGCAGCTCGATGAACCGCTGCACCGTCCGGTACCGCTTGACCAGCTCGGCCGCCACGACTCCGCCGCATCATCGTCGGTCTCGGGCACGAAGGATGCGATCACCTCGACCGCCACCGTCAGCTTCTCGCGTGGCACCACCCGTTCGATCTCGTTCCACACCTCCGCCAACCAAACGAGGCGGTCTTCGGTCGCCTGCGGCGCGTTCATCACAATCTCCATCGCCGAGGCGACGTGCCACGCCGCCGACCGCAGAT
Organism: Spirillospora sp. NPDC046719; assembly: GCF_040645715.1. Lineage (NCBI taxonomy): Bacteria > Bacillati > Actinomycetota > Actinomycetes > Streptosporangiales > Thermomonosporaceae > Spirillospora > Spirillospora sp. NPDC046719. The sequence goes on from NZ_JBEYYT010000062.1 coordinate 29,548, forward strand.
TCGGCAGCGTCCGCAGCTGCTCGGCCGGTCTCGCCCCTCCCCCACCGATCTCGGGGAGGACCAAGACCAAGGTCCGCGACAAGCTCATCAGGGCAGCAAAGGAGCTCGAGGCCGGGGTCGAGACTCCCGCGAACTACACGGTGGCCGACGCGGTCGAGGACTGGCTGTCCAAGGGTCTCAAGGGCCGCGACGCCGGCACGGTCACGACCAACTGCGTCCTCGCCGACAGGCACGTCATCTCGCTCATCGGCAAGGCGAAGCTCAAGGAGCTGCGCGGCGATGACGTCGACGAGTGGCTCGACGGCCTCAGGGACAGGCTCTCCACACGCACCCAGCAGGGCATCCATGCGATCCTCAAGCGCTCAATCCGCCAAGCGCAGGCACGGGACCGGGTCACACGGAACGTGGCCGAACTCGTCACGACACCCAAAGGGATGGCCGGGCGACCGAGCAAGGCACTCACGCTCCCCCAAGCCATGTAGGCGAGGCCGGCTTCGACCACGACAGGTCCGCTCTCTACGTAGGCGGACGGTGCGAAAGCACGGTGACACCAAGACCAAGAAGTCTCGCCGAATCCTCGAGCTGCCCACGCAGGCCGCGGAGGCCTTGCGAAAGCACCACACGCGGCAGGCCGCTCAGCGCCTCAGCGCCGAGCTCTGGGAGGACAACAACCTGGTCTTCTGCACAGGGATCGGTACAGCGCTGGACCCCGCCAGGCGGCTCACGCTGGGAGTCACCGTCCTCCGGGCGCCGACGGCGTGCTGGTGGGCACGCATGATCGTGGAGTCGACGTTCACCTTCCAAGTGATCGGTCCGGCCGAATCCGCGCGGGTGGTGCACCGGTCCGCACCCGCCACCGGATCCCATCGATGAGCTGCCGTCTGGTCCATTTCGAGGGTCGACCCGGCAACCTGGGGACAGGCAGCGGCCCCAGGATGGCCCATTGCGCGTCGGTCAGGTCGAACCTCCTCGTCACCACACGCTGGCCACGAGGTCTTCGGTTCTGGGTTCTTCTTGGTCGATGAATCACCTACCGGAGACCTCGCTGCGTCCGGCTCACAACACGCCGACGCTCATAACTTCAAAACAGGCCCTAGGCCATCGCTCAGTTCAACGTCCATCCGCATGGTCTGTCGCCACCTGGTCGTCGCCACGGACCCTGCCGACCGGCCACTGCGCCGATGGCGGATCCGCGCCCTGGCCGGCTTAGCCGATGCCCCTGCCTTGGCCAAGAAGTACCTGCGGCAACGGGAACAGGAGCTCGACGTGCTGCTCAAACGCGCGCTGCGATAGCGCAATGCCGTACAAGCATTACCTGCGTTCCTGTGGCTCGCCACCTATGGCAAGTCCTATCTGGCCCCATTCTCGAGACTCTCCTGTACCGTGCATTTTGCTACGAATCTTCTATGGGAGAGTCCATGCGTGAGCTTCGTACGGACGACCAGGGGCAGATCGGCGTCTACCGGCTGACCGGGCTGCTGGGTGAAGGCGGCCAGGGTTCGGTGTACCGGGGCGAGGCCCCCGACGGCTCGTCCGTCGCGGTCAAGCTCCTGCACGCCAGGTTCGGCGGGGACGCCAAGGCCCGTTCCCGGTTCGCCGCCGAACTCTCCCACGCCCAGCGGGTCGCACCGTTCTGCACCGCCCGGGTGCTCGACGCGGACCTCGAGGGAGATCAGCCCTACATCGTGAGCGAGTTCGTCGACGGTCCCTCGCTCGCCGAGGCGATCGCCACCGCGGGCCCGTCCCACGGGCCGACGCTGGATCGGATCGCGATCGCCACGGTGACCGCGCTCGCCGCGATCCACGAAGCCGGGATCGTGCACCGCGACTTCAAGCCGAACAACGTCATCATGGGCGCCGACGGACCACGCGTCATCGACTTCGGCATCGCCCGCGCCCTCGACGCCACCGGCACGCTGTCCAGCGCGATCATCGGCACTCCGGCCTACATGGCGCCCGAGCAGATCGCCGGCGGCGCCATCGGCCCCGCCGCCGACATCTTCGCGTGGGCATGCACCGTCGCCTATGCCGCGAGCGGGGCCGCGCCGTTCGGCCGGGACTCGATCCCCACGGTCATGCACCGCATCCTGAACGAGGAGCCGGACCTGCGCGGTCTGACCGGCCCGCTGCGCGACCTCGTCTCCGCCTGCCTCGCCAAAGACGCCGCCGACCGGCCGACGGCTCGCGAGGTCCTGCTGGGGCTCCTCGGCGGGAACGCGTCGGCCGGGGCCGCGCGGACCCTGCTGGACGAGGGCGCTCAGGCGGCCTCGCCCTCGCCGGCGAGTCCGGACGCGCAATCACGCGACCAGCACGGCCCGCCGCACGAGATGCCTCCCGCCGACGCCCCGACGCGGCCGGTCGGTCCACGCGAACAGAAGCCGCTGCGGATCACTCGCAGGAAGGTCACGCGATCGATGGCGCTCACCGCCCTGCTCCTCGGTCTCCTGACGGCGCTGCCGTGGGGCCGCATCGTCCAGACCGGCCTCCTGTTGAGCAACACTGTCCATGACGACCCGGTCGCTGGAGTGCGCACGATCTGGGGCATCCTCACCGCCGTCATGGCCGTGACGGCGCTCTGTATCGCGATCAACGACGAGCTCGCCCGGCGGATCTCCGCCGTCTGGGCGGCCGTCCCGGGGGCTCTCGCCGTAGCGTCGATCACCACTTTCATGATCCGCAAAGCGGATCTGGTGTGGATGAGCACGCATACCGACGCCACGACGCACGCGCAGATGCGAGAAATGGGGTTCGACATCACGAGCTCGCTGTCGGTGGCCGTGTACATCGCGCTCGCCATGGCGATCGCGGTCACCGCGCTGGCCCTGGTCTCCCGGAGATTCCCCGAATCCACACCGGCCCAGCCCAGCCGAAGGAACAAACCCAGGCGATTGCTGAAGCCATCCCAATGACCCCTTCGTCCTGTGGAGTGGATCCCTTGTCACAGCATGACCGCAGAAGGGCCGGGCGGGCCTTGATGCAAAGGGCCTCCTTCGCAGACCTGTTGACCACAGCGATCGTCTGGAGAAGTACTCGTCGTCTTCCCCTCCCGCAGGAAGCCAAGGGGGTCGATGAAGAGTCTGCGGCTCTGCGGCATATCAGGTAACGCCTGATGCCGCTTCCCTGGCCCTCACCTGCACGGTCGTGGTGGGGGGGGGGAGGCCGGTAACCAACACAGACGAAAACTGTAAAACACAACACAAAAAAAACGAAAAAGAACCAGAAAAGAA